>CAMWPG010000050.1 GCA_947176075.1 uncultured Ruminococcus sp.
ACACACATACATTGCTTTTATTAGCCGCTGTAATTTTTAATTACAGCGGCATTTTCTTTAAGGCAATACCACACAAAGATTGTGTGGTATTGCCTTAATATAACAAAAAAGCTGTAGACTCTTTACGCCTACAGCTTTTTTATATTTAACAAAAAATAATTTTATTCTACTGGATCTACCGGATCTACAGGAAGATCTGTAATAATCGGAGGTTCGGTAACTGTAACAGGAGGTTCGGTAACAGGAGGCGGTGTGGTAGTCGCTTCTGTAGTCACTATCGGAGCTACTGCATAATAAACTGTTATCTCATTATGCGATTCAAGATCATACAATTCGCTTATATCAATACTCAATCTTGAAACAGTATTAGCAGCATAATCTGATCTTGTCTCAGGTTCGATCTTGTATACAACTCCAATCTGATCAAGAAGCTTTGTGTAATCTCCGATATAAACATTTATATAGTCAGGAAGATTTATCTTTGATGGACCTTTGCTAACATGAATAAGAACAGCAACTGATGTATCAAAATATTGACCTTCTTCTATTTCTTGCCATACTATCTGTCCAGCAGCATATTCATCGCTATAAACCTCTTCAACCTTAAATTTCATCCATGAATTATAACGGTCAAGCTGCGTTGCATATGTCTTTCCGACAAGATTTGGCATTATTCCATCTCCTTCAGGAGTTGTATTTTTAGTTTCCTCTTCTTTAGAAGAAGTTGTAACTGTCGCTGTGATCTGCGGCTTGACATCCGAGGTTTCATTACTATCTCCTTTAAGGAATGTGAAATACAAAACTATCAAAAGTATTACCAACAAAAGCATACCTATGATAAGAGGAACCTTTACACGATCAATAGCGGTTGCCTGATGCTCATTATATGTACCCCTCTGATAGCTTTCATTTCCATAGCTGTCATATGAATAATCGTCTGCATATTCCTTTGAGCTGTTATAGTCATCATATTGTTCATCACTATTATCATAATATTCATCTCTTTTATATTTCTGAGGGTTATTATGTGACACAGAGCCAGCTGGCCTGCTTCTGACACCGCCTATTGCTCCATGATTTTGCTCATTAAAAAGCTGTTTCATAAGCTCTGTAATCGTCTGAATTCTGTCAGCACTTATCAGATTTAAACCTCTCATTATAACATCTGAAACATGACGTGATATATTAGGATTCAAAAGACAGGGCGCAATAAGATTATCATTTTCCATACGGCTTATCGCACTTGTTGGCATACTACCCGTAAGGACACGATACAAAACAGCACAAACAGCGTATACATCGGTCCATGTTCCCTGTCTGTTGCTTGCAGAATACTGCTCAGGAGCTGCATAACCTCCAAATATCTCACACTCAAGCTCGGTATTAGCTGTACGTGCAGCTGCTATTGAAAAATCAGTTAGTTCAAGCTCACATTTTTTTGTAACATATATAGTTTCAGGGCTTATTGCACGATGAAGCACACCACTGTTATGTAGAATACTAAGAGTAGTAAGGAATGAAGGCAGCATACTTGAAAGCTGTCCCCAACTGAGTTCTCCTGCATTTTCTTTAAGAAAATCGACAAACCTAAGACCATCAATATATTCATATACAACATATGCTGTATTATTCTCAGAAAACATATCAATAACCCGGTTTACCTGTATCTGTTCACGTATCTGACTAATAGATCGGTTCAAATCTGAAAACTCTTCCATAAGCACCTTATACTGCGGTAAACTGGAATTATTTACGCAAATCACCGGAGAATTTTCAGCACGTGAGCAAAAATTCAGCGGCATATATTCACGAAGCAGCACACGACAGTTTGATGAGCTGTTAAGTGCTATATAGGTTATTCCCTCTCCATTCATAGAAAGAGCTGTACCTACTATATATTTGTCATTCAGCTCTGTTCCCGGCTGAATAAATGTCTCATTTACAGGAACATTTTCATTATAACCACATCGCTGACATATGCCTCTTACATAGTCTGTTTGTCTCATGCAGCCATAGCATAATCTATGTTCTTCCATGGTCTTACCTCCATTCTTGATATTTTCACAGTTATATCAACTGCTTCAATCTATCTTATTTATTGTAACACGCATTTACTATTATGTCAACCGATTTATGCGATTAACATATTACAATATAATATTGTAGCTTTTTTGTAATAATGCTGAAAGCTTTTTAAAATGAGATCAGACCTTTCTCAAACATTTTTTGTGCAGCCATAAGGACTCCTATCTTTCCGCTTATATATGTAACTCCGCCCTGCATCCATACAGCATAAGGCTCTCTCAGCGGAGCATCTGCCGAAAGTTCGATGGACGCTCCCATTGTAAATGCTCCTGCTGCCATTATCACCTTACTTGTATATCCAGGCATATCCCACGGTTCAGGTATTACATGAGCATCAATTGGCGAGCCTGACTGAATACCCTGACAAAATGCTATAAGATTATCAGAATTTTCAAGACATATCGCTTCTACAATATCCCCACGCTTCTCACGAAGCCCCGGAGAACATTTAAATCCTAATCTGCTAAACAGCGCAGCGGCAAAAACCGATGTTTTCAAAGCATTTGCAACGCACTCAGGTGCATGAAAAAATCCAAGAAACATCTCTCTATTCATATCAAGAGTACAGCCTACTTCCTTTCCCATACCTATACAAGTAAGTCGAAAAGCACATTTTTCAACAAGCTCTTTTTTTCCTGCAATATATCCGCCTGTTCTTGCTATACCGCTGCCTGCATTCTTTATAAGCGAACCTATAATAAGATCAGCACCATTCTGCACAGGTTCTGTTTTCTCCACAAATTCACCGTAACAGTTATCAACCACTATTATAGCATCAGGATCTCCTCTTCGCACTGCTTCTGTCATTTTACGTATATGTTCCATAGTATATGCAGGTCTTAATGAATATCCTCTTGAACGCTGTATATATGCGACCTTTGCACCTTTTACGCTATTTTCAATTGCTGCATAATCAGGTGTACCATCGGGAAGCAGATCAACCTGATCATATTCAACACCGTAATCTCTCAGAGAACCATTTCCAGCTTCACCTGAAAGACCAAGCACCTCCTCCAGAGTATCGTATGGCTTACCTGTTAAGGATATCATCTTATCACCTGTGCGCAGTATGCCGAACAGTGCAACTGTAAGCGCATGAGTACCCGATACAAAATTATGACGCACTAAAGCATCCTCTGCACCGAGAGCATCGGCAAAGACACGATCGAGCGCCTCACGTCCAATATCTCCATATCCGTAACCTGTACTTCCATAGAAGCACGGCTCACTTATACGATTTTTCTGAAACGCAGAAAGCACCTTAGCGCCGTTATACGCAGCTGTCTGATCGATATACTCAAAATCTGCATTTGCATCCTGCTCCGCAGCATATGCGATCTCAAGAAGTCTATCATCTATATTAAAAAAATCTTTTATATTCATCTTTATTGTAAAGCTCCTTTTTCTGTATCTTCTTTATTAACATCAACACGTTCAAGGACATATTCTGTCTCTATTTCTTCAAATCCTATCTGCTGATAGAAGCTTCTTCTTATATCAAGTGCATACAGCACCGATTCTTTTCCTAAACTGCCAAGCCATGCAGCAAGCCATTTAAGAAAATCCCTCGCATAACCGCTGCCGCGATTAGCAGTGCGTGTTGCTACCTGTCCTATCATGACACTATTATCCTGGTCAAAAACTATAGTAACAGTAGTGCTGTTTTTGTATGTAAGAACATGGCTCACACCATGTCTGCATCTATGGGATGTGTCTGTAAGCCAAAGAGAGTAATCCGTAAGATTCGGAAATCCCTCACTTAAAATATCATACACATCAGAAAGCTTAGGGTTAAATTCAACATCGTCCTCATTAAATGATTCGGATATATTATGTGGTTTCAGCGCAAATAGAGTTCTGCGCAGCAGCTGATAATTTGATATTTCAGCAAGACCTGAAAGCATATTTTGCGGACATTCAACTCTGAACGGCAGATGCATTTTTATAAAATCCGCCGTTTCTTCAGTGGGAAGTTCATCATTTGAGCATATCACCAATGTTGAATTGAGAAGAAACATATAACCCTCTGCATTTTCATAATGAATGTGAAAAAATTGACAAAAATCATATTCTCCGCCGTATGCCTTGAAATAGGCAAGAAGCTTCTTTCCACGCCAACTTTTACATATCTTTGTTTTCTCCTTATCAGAGAGAGCGTATACACGTTTTATCATATTTCAACAGCCTTTTCTATCATAGATCTTGTAAGCCTGAGACAATTTTCAATATCGTTCATATCAGCAACGCATGACGGCGAATGGAGATATCTGCATGGAGCGGAAATAGCAATAGTGCGTACTCCGCCTCTGCTCGTATGAATAGCTCCGCTGTCATTTCCTCCTGCAATGCGTGTTTTCGTTTGACAGGGCAGTCCCATTTTTTCGCATTCTTCAAAAGCAATATTAAAAAGCTCTCTGTCATAAATGGTGCTTCTGTCCATAAATGACACTACAGGTCCTTGCCCAAGAGAACAAACCTTTGCATCGCCCTCTGCACCTGTAATATCCGCAGCAGTCGTAGCTTCAAGGACGATCGCCACATCAGGAGCAATTGAGAACGCGGCAGCCTTAGCGCCACGTAAGCCAACCTCTTCCTGAACTAGAAATGCAAATGTCACATCGTAAGGCAGTTCTTCCTTTATAAGTTCGAGCATTATAGCACAGCCTATCCTATCATCAAGAGCCTTGCTGCGGATACGGCTGCTTCCCATTTCAGTAAATGACGGCAAAAAATGAACATATGTTCCCAAAGATACAAGCTGCTCTGCCTGCTTTTTATTTTCTGCACCAATATCAAGATAAAGTTCTGAGAACTTCGGAAATTCTTTCCGCTGCTTTCCTGAGAGCAGATGAATAGGCTTTGAGCCTATAACACCATTTATACTGCTGTCTCCCACTATAACAGGTCTGCCTATAACAACCGATGGATCTATACCGCCAACCGGAGAAATCTTCATTGTTCCATCATCATTTATATATGTCACAATAAGTCCGACTTCATCCATATGAGCACTTACCATTAATTTTTTCTGCGGCCGCATTCTTCCCTTTTTCTCTATGATAAGACTACCCAAAGGATCAATCGTTATGCTGTGAGCATATGACTTTGCGTTTTCAAAAATATACCGGCGAACATTTTCTTCATTGCCGGAAGCACCGCACAAAAGACAAAGCTTCTCTAATGTTCTCTTTAGCATATGTTTCCTCCTTTGAGCCACTGTGCAAGCAGTTTGCCTGTATTTTCAACATCATCTACAGATATTACTTCAGACGGTGTGTGCATATATCTTAGCGGTACAGACAGTGTACAGCTTTTAACTCCGCCTCGGCTTACGGAAAAACTATCGGCATTTGTACCTGTTGTACCATTCATCACTTCTGCCTGCCACGATATATTATGATTCTTCGCAGTATTTATAAGTTCCTTGCTTATTTCACCTGAAAGCGTAGGAGAAATCCCTATCATAGGTCCTGCTCCCATCCTTCCGCATTTTACAGGATCATCGCCGTTGCTTTGTGCAAAAGAGACATCCACTGCAACAGCTATATCAGGCGCAATATTATATGATGCTGTTTCCGCACCATGCTCCCCTACTTCTTCCTGAGATGAAAATAAAACGGTCAGATCATATTTAAGATCAACATCTTTAAGCAGCTCCAGTGCATAAATTATTACAGCCATACCACAACGGTCATCAAGAGCATGAGCAGCAAGGCGTTTATTTTCCAGCTTCATAAAAGGTGTGTCAAAGGTCACCCTATCTCCGAGAGATATTATACTGCTCAATTCATCCTTGCTATAACCGGTATCGATAAGCAGCTCTGTGATATCAAGCACTTTCTGCTCATCTCCGCTCAAATGCGGCGGAACGGATGCTATAACACCGCTGATCGTCTTTTTGCCATGGAGAAGTACATTCTGAGCGGGCATGATGCGCATATCAAGACCTCCTACATTACCGACCTTGACAAAGCCTTCATCTGTAACAGCTGTTACAATAAATCCAACCTGATCGAGATGTGCATCAAGAAGTACATGAATGGCATTCTTTTCAGAAGAAGGCTTCACACCTATAACGCTGCCCATTTTATCAATATAAGCGTCAGGGCAGTATTTTTTCAGAATTTCAAGTGCAGTAAAAGCTGCATCAGTTTCATTTCCTGATACTCCATCAGCTGATGTCAGTCTGCTCAGTATTTCCCACAAGTCCATTATTTATTTCAAAGCTCCTTTACAAGTCTTTTATAGTGATTTCCTCTTACTTCAAAATTCGGATAAAGATCGAAACTTGCACAGGCAGGTGAAAGTGTTACAATATCGCCATTTTCAGATATATCCTGTGCCTTTTTCACGGCGTCCTCCATAGATTCGGCATGAATTATCATCGGATATCCATCTCTGTAAGCTGAGCAGCCTGTAACAGCAGCTTCTATCTTAGAAGCAGTAACGCCCATAAGGATCATTACCTTAACCTTTTGGCAGACAGTTTCAGCCATAGGCTCAAATGGTATCTTCTTATCATATCCGCCCATAATAACAATAAGTCTTTGACTGAATGAGTTAAGTCCTGCAAGTACACGTGTAGGACTTGTAGCAATGCTGTCATTATACCACTTCACGCCGTCTGACGTTTCACGTACAAATTCTATTCTATGTTCTACACCGCCGAAATTCTTTGCAACATAAGTAATTGTGTCCAGAGATACCTCTCCCCATACAGCGCTTATTGCGGTGAGATAATTTTCTACATTATGCATACCTGGAATACGTATATCATCCATATGCATAACAGGTGTAACATTTCCAAGCTCGTTATAGCACAGCATTCCGTCTTCTCTGAGAAAAGCTCCTCTATCAGGCATATTATTTCTTGAGAATTTAACGAGTGTACCTCTTACCTGAGATGAAAGAGCATTTGTAAGCTCATTGTCAAGGTTAAGCACGGTCTTTGAGAATGCATTCTGATGAGCGATAATATTTACCTTAGCTGCTATATATTCATCCATTGTGCCGTGAACATCAAGATGATTCGGAGCAATATTTGTAATCACAGCAACATCGGGCGACTGACGCATTGACAGAAGCTGAAAGCTTGAAAGCTCCACTACAGCAGCATCTGTTTCTTTTATATCTTCAATTATCGGCAAAAGCGCACGTCCGATATTTCCTCCCTTGTGAACAGTAACTCCTGATGCAGAGAGAAATTCTGCTATTACTGATGTGGTAGTAGTTTTACCGTCAGAGCCTGTTACTGCGTAAATTTTGCATGGGCAAAGCTCGAAAAATACTTCCATTTCAGTCGTAACTGCAACACCTTTTTCACGTGCCTCTGTAAGCTTCGGATGATTGAAATACATACCCGGACTGCGGAATATAACATCAAAATCCTCAAGAGCATCAAGATAGCTTTCTCCAAGGCGAAAAACAACTCCAGCATCTTTAAGCTCATTATATACATCGCCAAGCTGCTCAGGCTGTTTCTTATCAAGAAGCGTTACGTTTATACCCTTTTTCAAAAACAGACGTATAATATCTGTGTTGGTAACTCCTACTCCAATGAAAGCAACCTTTTTCTGCTTCATTTCCTCAAAAAATAATTTTATCTGTTTCATAATATGCCTCCAGAATTTGTTTGCAATAACACACAAAAAGGCACCTCTCTCTATAGAAACGTGCCTTTTCTTTGATCTTAAAAGATTTATTCAGATACCGGAATATCGTTCATTGTAATCTGTACACGTGGATTACCATTGTCGTCAGCTTCTATCATAACAGCCTTAGAAATTGTTATAGGAGATGTCGGAACTGCTATCTCACCCATTGCGTTTGCTGTACGCTCAACCTTCAGAAATGAATCAACTACCTCCATACCTTCGGTTACTTCACCGAATGCAGCATAGTTACCATCAAGGAATGAACAATCGCCGTAGCAGATAAAGAACTGACTTGATGCACTGTCCGGATCATTAGAACGTGCCATTGATACTACGCCTTTTTTGTGCGACAAGGTATTTTCAACGCCGTTGGAAGAAAATTCGCCCTTAATAGTATTTGGACTGCCGCCAGTTCCATCACCGTTCGGATCGCCGCCCTGAGCCATAAAATCGTCAACTACACGGTGAAATTTAAGACCGTCATAAAATCCATCATTTACAAGACCTTCAAAATTTTCGCAGCTTATAGGGGCAACATCGGGACGTAATGTTATAATAAATGTGTTTCCGTCTGCTGATGCACTTCCAGAACCACTTGCGTCCTCATCCTTATTGGAGCATCCTGCAAATGTACCCATCATCATAACAGCAGCCATAGATGCTGCAAAAATTTTTGTATACTTCATAATTTTCTTTCCTTTCAAAATATATATTAAGATTAAATATAAAACATTATATCACATTATACAAAATAATGCAAGTGTTTTTTAATTATAGCAATCGACAAATTTATTTGAAATTTAATATTTGCCGATATGCAAAAAATTAGCTTAATAAATGTTCGAGAAAACTTAGCCTACTGCATCAACAGTTGTAGTTTCAGTTTCAGAAAAATTTTCATCCTGAGTGGTCACTTCTGTTTCAGTGCTTGTAAGAGAAGACATATTTTCTGAGCTTGTATCATCGGCAGCAGCAGATGTAATATCAGTGGACACGGTAATATTTGACGTTATCATTTCTGCCGGCACAACTGTAGACTGCTTTATATTTTCTTTTGAATCATCATCAATTTCGATTACAAACTGTATTCTTGGATTTCCAGCAGAATCAGCTTCTACAGTTTCTGCATACTTTATGTATACAGGCGTATCCGGTGACGATATTTCCCCCATTCTACCGACACTTCTTGGAACATTCAGTAATTTATCAACTGCATCCATCCCCTCTGTGACATTGCCAAAAGCAGCATATGAACCGTCAAGATAGGAAAGATCGCTAAGACATATGAAAAACTGACACGTTGCACTGTTGTAATCCTCTGCACGAGCCATTGAAACAGTTCCTCTAACATGAGAAAGATTATTTGATACACCGTTTGATGAAAATTCTCCAACTATAGATTCGCTGCTTGCGCCTGTGCCATCTCCATTAGGATCGCCTCCCTGCACAACAAAATCATCCACAATACGGTGAAATGTCAGCCCATTATAAAATCCTTTATCTACAAGCTTTTGAAAATTTTCACATGTAATTGGAGCTATATCCGGATATAATGTCATAATAAAACTGTTTTCCCCAACAACTGCACCATCAAGAGGATCGTCTTCGCTGCATCCGCTAAAAATAGATAAAGCTATTGATGAGACTATAGCGCAGGCTAAGACTTTCCTTATCTTCATAGTAATTCCCCTTTCTATGGCTTCAATGTTTTTATTTTACCACACTTTGAAGAATAAATCAAGACGTTTTACAATTTTTTCAGCCTTCAACAATATAAAGAATACGCTTCCCATCCAAAGCAGGACAGGAAGCATATCGATTAAAAATACACACGGTCATTTTCTGTCATAGTTTCAATATCAACAGATACCATTTCTCTGTTTCCAACTATAAATAATGTATTATTTATATAAACGGCTCTTAATGCATCACTATTCGTATATATAATACTTTTTTGCATAAAGCTGCCGTCATAATAAGAATAGAGTGCAAACCCTGAACTATAAGAGCATGAAAAAGGAAATGCTATAAGGTTTTTAGAAGGTGATATCATAAGAGCCTTTCTGTCATATGAAGCAGAAGAATATATCCAATTATCTTCATATTCATAAGATGCATTAAATCTTGCAGCATCCTTTGCATGAAGCGTCTTAACTCCGCATTCTTTTAGATTATCGGGATCACTGTTATCAAACATAACAAGCTTTAATCCAAGCTCATTTCCTTCTTCATCCGCATCTCTGCCAAATCCAAGCAATAAATTTTCGTTCCACTGCTGCATATAGCTGCTGTAGCCTGTTATTTTATATTCATCAAGAATCACAGGAGAATACGGATCAGATAAATCTATAGCATACAGAGGATCTGTTTTCCTGAATGTAACCACATATGCCATATTGCCCTGAAAGCTTGCTGACTGTACAGTCTCGTTTTCACCAAATCCGCTGATCTCACCGACCTTATTAAGATCCATATCAAAAACATAAACAGCATTATCATTAGACACACTGTAATTTTTTGATATCACCTTTGAACGTGACACAGACGCACGGAAAAATCCGTTATATTCGCTCATTGAAAACTGATCCTTTATGTAGCCTGCTGCATTAGTGCTTGCTGCCGGAATTATTTTTCCGTTCTCTATACTTATACGTGTAAAATCTGTGCTGCTGCCATCTGCTGTCCAGCAATTCCCTGCGAGATAAATATTATTTTGAGAACAGTAAAGCTGTCCTGTAAAGCCAGCAAGGCTTTTAAAATCTATAGGAGTATTAGGAGAATCCGAAAATACATTCAGACTACCTATATTAGTAAAACTTGCACCGAATTCTCTCTCGCATGAATTTAATGTATCGCTTTCCGGCAGGAGAATACCGTCAGGTGAAATAACGCATTTTCTTTCACCGGTATAATATGCAGGTATGCACTTCTCATAGTCACCTCCATCTTCATATAAAGAAGTCCAATTATAGCTTGAAATGATATAAAGTGTGCCATCTCCCATAAGGCGAATGTCACTATAGCATCCATCTTGAGAATAATCGCCAAGAAGTTTTAGCTCATCTCCTGCTTCAAATATCAGCACATGAGTTCTTGAAAAATATTTATCGTCGTCTTTTTGAAATTCATTTGTATCAGCCGTAATAATAAGTCTGCCATTTTTAAGATACATGGAACAGATATTACCATAGTTTACTGTTTGCGGCAGATATTCAAAAAGACTTACAGTACTACTGTCAGTAAAACCACTGCCATCCGTTTCGGCAATATGAATACATAAATTACTGTCTTCAACTGCAGATGAATATATATGCGTTCCATCAGTCTGTACTATATCTCCCTCAAGTACACCATTTTCCTGATCGTAAACCTTATATACATCAGAAGTATTTTCTGCATCGTCTCTGCCAGCACCGGTAGTCTCACTTCCTGTTATAATTTCACCTCCCTCAAATCCATCTGCAATTCCTGCTTCTTCAGCTGATTCAAGTACTATATCGGCATTTTTGAGATCATTCATATTATCCATATATTTCTTCATGTACTTATACACCTGCCTGTAATTTACAGCAGCTGTAGTATAATTACCTTTTATAACTGATGAAGAATAATTGCTCGTCTGAATCTTATTTGCTATAAAACTCCCAGTACTTAAAAGCACTGCACAGGCAGCTATTCCAGAACACCATTTAAGCGCTGAACCCATATGTATACTTTTACGCTTTTTATCGGCTTCGATAGAGTCGAGTCTGTTTTTTACAGATTCCGGAGAAAGCTCCTTAGGAACAGGTGGCTCATCAAGAATCTTTTTTATATCATCGTTATTATTCATAAATAAGCTCCTTTCAATCTTGCAGCTGCATTCTCAATACTGCTTTTATCCGTGATAGGCGTGAACGCACTGTAGACGGTTTAAGATCGCATATCTTACCGATTTCTTCACCTGTATAACCACACAATACAGACAGAGAAAGTATCAGTCTGTCTTTCTCCGGCATTAAATCTAATACATTTTTCAGTTCAGATGAATCATAGGCAAAATTCTCTGAAAGTCCTACAGTCTCAATATCTTCCAGATAATCATAATATCTTCGCTGCTTCTGTTTGATTTTCTTACTAAGTATGCTGAATATCCAACTTTTAAACGAATTAATATTTTTAAGTTTTCCTATAGATGCATAAGCATCTATTACTGTGTCGCTTACGACATCGGCAGCATCATGCTCATTATTTCGCAGTGCATAATATGCGGTATGATACAATTCTTTATACACTGTCTCGTATAATCTTGCAAATGCTGCGGTATCACCTTTTTGCGCAAGCTTTATATCATCTGTCATGGCAATCACCTCACAATAACGTTATCTGCATTATAAGTGTCTTTATTTACGCAATTTGCTGCATCAAAAATCTTATTTTGTATAAATGTACAATCACATCTGCTTATCAAATATATTTTATAGTCAGATTGAATATAATCATAATTTTCATCGTAATATAATTATAT
>CAMWPG010000051.1 GCA_947176075.1 uncultured Ruminococcus sp.
CTAATATAAATGGTGAGAAAATAAATATTGCTGTAATGAGTGCAAATGGTTGGATAGGAAATACGAATGTAACAATAGACCAGTGCTTTTCTAACGATAGTAATTCGATTACCCTTAAATATGACCTTAAATCTGAGAATAATCTTAATAATATTTTTAAAACAGTTAATTATGAGTATGATGAATCAACTAACAAATTTGTAGAAGCTGGTTCTAAATCTGACACCTCCGATTTTAATATAAACAATTACATTGGAACATATAATGCAACGTTAAACGAATACACATATGAAATGAAAATAAGTTTAGGTTCAAATGAAGTTCTTTTTAGTATAACAAGAGATGCAAATCTTCCAGGCGGATGGATAATGTCCAGTTCAGAATATAATACAAGCACCGTATCATATTATAACGGTATGTTAAGAACATTTGCATTAGATGAATCTGGAAACGTATTGCCAGGAAATGGAGCAACTGTTTACTTAAATGGAACAGGAAATTTTGTATTCAACAGTGATGGCACTGTTACATGGAATTCAGACAATGATGATTTTACACCGATTACTTTTTCAAAAGCAATCACAACACCCGACGAAAAAACATTTACCGTAGAAATCCCATATACATATTTCATTGTAAGTCCAGATCTATCAAATTCACCAGCACCAGATGAATTTGATGGTGATTATCGAAAGAGTATGGCAGTAAATGCTACAAAAATTACTTATTGCAGCAATGGTACAGTGAAATCTGTAAATGGTGGATGTACTGTTTGTGATGATAGTGAATACGTGACAAGCATAACTGTTGAAAATGTTAAACCCGGAAAACTGGAAATAAAAGGTACAAGTGCTGAGGCTCGTTCATCTGATGAGCCGCTATGGTCACACAAAAATGCAGGATATTATGTAGGACAAAATCGGTATACTTTTGAAGTAGTAGTAACTATCGACGAAAACGGCAATATAGTTACAGGTTCTACAGGCGGTTCAACAGATAATAACAACTCCGGTACAATCGGAGGTACAACAGGCGGCACCGCAAATTCACCGTCAACTGCTGATGCAATGGCAATTCCAGCTGCCGCAGGTTCAGCTGTAATAGTTCTCGGTGCAGTATTCTATGTTTACAAGAAGAGAAGATAAATTCTTTTTAATTTCTTTCAATAATTTATAATAAAACAAGGATTGCTGTATTTCAGTAATCCTTGTTTTTATATTAATTCTGAATATAAAACAAAAACCGATTCACGTAGAAGTGAACCGGTTTGTTATTTTTAATAGAATAAATTACTTATTCAGCTTAGCCTCGATCTTGTCAAGCTCAGCATACAGAGCTTCTGGAATATTACCGCCCTTAGCAGCAATGTCATCATTGTAGTATCTGCGCATTTCAGCGATTTCCTTAGTCCACAGATCCTTATCAACAGCAAGGAGCTTGTCCATGATCTCAGGAGTTACTTCGTCCTCAATACCCTCAACGTTGATGTCACCCTTCTTAGGCAGGTAACCGATAGCAGTTTCATCAGCATCAACAGTGCCTTCACATCTCTTGATGATCCAGTCAAGAACTCTCATGTTGTCGCCGAAACCAGGCCAAATGAAGTTGCCGTTTTCATCCTGCTTGAACCAGTTAACGTTGAAGATCTTAGGAGCCTTGTCACCGAGCTTTTCGCCCATTTCCAGCCAGTGTGCCCAGTAATCGCCTACATTGTAGCCGATGAATGGCTTCATAGCCATAGGATCGTGACGGAGTACGCCTACAGCACCTGTTGCAGCAGCAGTTGTTTCAGAAGAAACAGCAGAACCGATGTATGTGCCATGTGTCCAGTCAAATGACTGATATACCAACGGAGTTGTAGAAGCACGACGGCCGCCGAAGATGATCGCATCGATCGGAACACCCTCAGGATTGTTGAACTCAGGAGAAATGCAAGGGCAGTTCTCAGCAGGAGCTGTAAATCTGGAGTTCGGGTGAGCAAGATTTCCGCCCTCAGCGATGAACTCAGGACCATTTACCTTAGCGCCCTTCCACTCTGTTGCATCAACAGGAGGATTCTTATCAAGCTTTTCCCACCAAACAGTGTTGTCTTCATTGTTCAGAGCAACGTTTGTGAAGATTGTGTTCTTACGTGTGCAAGCCAGAGCGTTAGGATTGGACTTTTCGTTAGTACCAGGAGCAACGCCGAAGAAACCATTCTCAGGGTTGATAGCATAGAGTCTGCCGTCCTTACCAGGCTTCATCCAAGCGATATCATCACCTACAGTAAATACCTTGTAGCCATCCTTCTGATATCCCTCCGGAGGGATCAGCATTGCGAGGTTTGTCTTACCGCAAGCAGATGGGAATGCAGCTGTGATATACTTTGTCTCGCCATTTGGCTTCTGAACGCCCAGAATGAGCATATGTTCAGCCATCCAGCCTTCGTTCTTACCCTGGAATGAAGCGATACGCAGAGCGAAGCACTTCTTGCCCAGCAGAACGTTACCGCCGTAAGCAGAGTTGATAGACCATATTGTATTTTCCTCAGGGAAGTGTACAATATAACGCTTTTCAGGATCTACATCAGCCTTGGAGTGCAGACCACGAACGAAGTCGTCAGAAGTATCACCCAGATTTTCGAAGGCAGCAGCACCCATTCTGGTCATGATATTCATGTTCAGTACAACATAAATGGAGTCAGTAAGCTCAACGCCAACCTTTGCCAGAGGAGAACCGATAGGACCCATAGAGTATGGGATTACATACATAGTTCTGCCCTTCATAACGCCGTCATACAGAGGAGTCAGCATAGCCTTCATTTCATCAGGAGCCATCCAGTTGTTTGTAGGACCTGCTGCTTCCTTAGTGGAAGTACAGATGAAAGTTCTATCCTCAACACGAGCAACGTCATTTGGAAGAGTTCTGTGATACAGGCAGCCCGGGAGCTTTTCCTGATTCAGTTCATACATTTTATTAGGATCACCATCTGGAAGAGCAGTTACTTCTGCTGTGAGAGCATCAAGCTGCTCCTTAGAACCATCGATCCATACTACTTTATCCGGCTTTGTCAGAGCAACCATTTCGTCAACCCAAGCCAGAACATTCTTGTTGTTAGTCAGTGCCATTGGTATTACCTCCTATATTTGCATAAATCTTTTTATGCCTCATTTAAGAAGAGACAAGCTGCAATTCAGCACTGCTCTTCTTCTTATATTTAATTATAATTCCATTTGCTTCCAATGTCAAGACATTTCCGTAAAATCCCATTTATTTTTCAGAAAACGTTCACCTTTTGCGTTCTGCTGTCCTCGAAACGTGTACAGAATGATAAATTTTTGTCAAATTGTCCTCAAGGATTTAATGGTACATTTTCCTCTAAACTCATTGTAGCATAGGCATTCAGAGAAGAGCCACTGCGAATGCCTTTGTCAAAATTATAAGAACCTGCACAAGCTATCATAGCAGCGTTATCACCGCATAGAGACAGCGGAGGCATATATAGTGAAAAGCCGTTTTCACGGCACATTGTCTCCATTGCATTTCTCACACCGCTGTTTGCTGAAACTCCGCCTGCAACTGCAATTTTATTATAGCCAAGTTGCTTTGCGGCATTCAGACAATGTTCAGTAACGATGCTGGAAATGGTGTACTGCAAACTTGCTGAAAGGTCATTGCAGTTTATTTCTTCGCCTTTTTGCTTGGCATTATGAAGCATATTTATTACTGCAGTTTTAAGCCCTGAAAAGCTGAAATCATACTCATTTCCTGCGATTTTAGGATGCGGCAATGTGAATGTCTTTGGGTCGCCGAGTTTTGATGCTTTGTCTATATGTACGCCGCCCGGATATGGGAATCCCATAGCACGGGCACATTTATCGAAGCATTCTCCTGCTGCATCGTCACGTGTTCTGCCTATTACATGAAATTCGGTATAGGACAGAACTTCTGCGATATGGCTGTGACCGCCGCTTACTATAAGGCAGAGATAAGGTGGTTTAAGGTCTGGGTGAGCGATATAATTCGCAGCTATATGACCTGCGATATGATGAACAGGCACGAGCGGTTTATTCGCAGCAAGGGCAAGACCTTTTGCAAAATTCACGCCAACCAGCAATGCACCGATAAGACCCGGCGCATATGTAACAGCGATCCCGTCAATCTCATCAAGTGTGACATTGGCGTCATCGAGAGCCTTCTGCACCACCCAGAGAATATTCTCACAATGACGGCGTGAAGCTATCTCAGGCACAACGCCGCCGTAAAGCTTATGTTCCTCCACCTGAGAAGCAATGACATTTGAAAGAACCTCTCTGTGATCTTTCACAACGCTTGCAGCGGTTTCATCACATGAGCTTTCTATTCCTAAAATAAGCATAGTTTAAGACTCCTTAAAATTCGTAATCGATGCAGGCTCTGAGATCACGTCTGGGATTTATGAATTTTCCAAACTCTACATGAGACGGGTGGACTTGATATTCATTCAGTCCATCTATATCGTCAAAATCGCATACCAGCGCAAATTCGTAGTTATCCGGATTTGCTTTTTCGGTATTTATACATACCTCAAGCTTTTTGAGAGTAGGTACAAGGTCTATGAGCTTTTCTGCACGGCTCTTGGCTTCAAGGGCATTTTCAATTGCAGTCTTGCCCTCATATTCCAGCTTCATTTTGAACATTACTATGTGTTTTATCATAAGATTTTTTCCTTTCTGATTTATAAGTTGTCGTTTAATTTCAATATGATTTCATCATTTTGAAACATGATTGTCGCAGCCTTGGAGTAAACGTCTGATCTCATTGCCATTTTTGCAAAGGCTGTTTTTTCCTGATGGCTGCTTACCATTTCAGCAGTATATAAAGAGAGTGTTTCGTAATCTGTCTTTACAATGATCCAATCCCTATCGAAATAAGAATCCGAAAAAATTACAGGTTCTTTCTTTATGGGATCAAAATAACCTGCTTTAGCACGGTGCATACCGCTTCCCCATGAAAAGGTAAAATAAAGCTCGTCTTTTCCGTCACTATTTATGTCGGCAGAAGCAAAGCTTGTAAGTCCCAATCCGCCAAAGAATTCACCAAGCTGATAGATGCTGTCCTCATAATATAGGTAGGAGGCGCAGGACTGTGAGTATTTGAAAATACGATAATCCGTATTTTCTTCAAGCTCAGGAGAGGTTATTTCATATAGGATATCGTCCTCATATCCTGAGTTAATATAGGTAAGTGCCTCCGGCATATCCTGTCCATTTTCTAAAGGTTCCATTTGAAAGATGTGAAGATCATTTGCAGAAGCATTTTCAGATTCACTGGCGGAAGTATCATTTTGCGTACAGCCCGTCATACCTGTCAATAGAATTGCCAAAACCGCTGTTTCAATTTTTATGACCTTACTATTCATGATGCTTCTCCCTTGTCATCAGCACTGCACCTTCATCAGGATTTCTGTAATATCTTTTCCGAAATCCAACCTGCTTAAATCCCATTGACTCATAAAGTGCAATGGCAGGGCAGTTGCTTTCACGAACCTCCAGAAGAAAATCCTTCTCCGGATATTCATGCAGTGACCATTCCAACAGACATTTTCCAATGCCCATTCTGCGGTGCTTAGAAGCTACTGCAATATCATCAACGTTTATATCATCGCCTGTTTTTGATAAGACTATATATCCCGTTATATCTCCTGAGTCGTTTTTTGCAAGAAATATCCTCGTATATATATTTTCAAAGGCATCTGTGAAAAGCCTTTCAGACCACGGGTCAGAGAATGATAATTCTGCAATTTCTGCGATCCTTTTCATATCAGTAAGAGCCGCAGGTGCAATAATAATACTATTATCAGCCTTTGGCATCATACCAGCTTCCTCCCATGCTTACCTCCGCCGTCAGCGGAACGTTAAAGCTCACCACATTCTGCATCTCTTCGCCCAGTATCTTAGCAGCTTTAAGTGCCAGCTTTTGAGGCGCTTCAACAATAAGCTCATCGTGTACCTGTAAAATAAGTTTTGCCTCTGGTACTTCTGATTTAAGCCGTTCATATACTTTTACCATAGCCATTTTTATAATATCCGCTGCCGTACCCTGTATAGGTGTATTCATAGCAATTCGCTTTCCGGCAGCCTGTACTACCTTATTTGACTGCCTTAGCTCCGGAACAGGTCTGCGGCGATTGAAATATGTTGCAACATATCCGTCACGCTTAGCATTTTCAACGACCTCTTCCATAAATGAATTTACTTTAGGATATCGTGCAAGGTAATTTTTAATATATCTGTTAGCTTCATAAACGGATACGCCTATATCCTTTGAAAGTGAGAATGCACCTATGCCGTATATTATACCGAAATTTACAGCCTTTGCAGCGCTTCTCATTTCCTTTGTAACCATATCCGGCGGCATATCAAATACCTGCGCCGCTGTTGCGGTGTGAATATCCTCTCCGCTAAGGAAAGCCTCCTGCATATTTTTATCGCCGCAGATATTAGCAAGTATTCTAAGCTCGATCTGACTATAATCTGCATCAAGAAGTATATTTCCGCTGCTTGCTGTAAAGAATTTTCTCATATTGCTGCCAAGCTTTGTTCTTACTGGAATATTCTGCATATTAGGCTCAGTTGATGATATACGTCCTGTTCTGGTTTCTGTTTGCTTAAAAATGGAATGGATACGTCCGTCTTTTCCGACTGTTTTGAGAAGCCCGTCTACATATGTAGATTTCAGCTTTGAATACTGCCGCCATTTCAGAACATAGTCAACAATTTTATATTCGCCTCTCAGACTTTCAAGGATCTCTGCATTTGTTGAATATCCGGTTTTTGTTTTTTTGCCGTGCGGAAGTCCCATGTCAGAGAAAAGCACCTCACCGAGCTGTTTTGGAGAACCTATATTGAATTCATGTCCTGCTTCGTCATAGATCATTTGCTGCATTTCTTCTATTTGCTCTGACAGATAAATGCCAAATTCCTTAACGCCGTCTTTATTTATCTGAACGCCTGTATGCTCCATTGAAGCCAGCACCTCTGTAAGGCGCATTTCAAGACTGTACAGCTCTGACTGCTCCTGCTCTGATATTATCCTTTCCATTTCGCTGCAAAGTTTAGGCAGAATACTTATATCACCGTGCTTTCCCTTTTTGCATTCAACATGATAGGTGATCGCAAGCCTGTCTATTGTATATTCAGCTGTCGTAGGATTAAGGATATAAGCGCATATTTCACCATCAGTTATAAGATTTTTAAGTTCTGCGCCAAGCTTCATCATATACCTGTAGTGCGGCTTAGCGGAGAATGTCCTCTTTGGAGTGATACTGCCAAGGAATGCTTTTATGACATCAGTTTCTTCTGTAATGTAAACTGTATCGTTTTCAAGTACGATAAGTATATTTCCGTCAAAAAGGTATACTTTTGCAGCAGAATCCTTTTCCCATGAGGATATTATGTCAATTGAGAGCATTTTCTCGGGATATACTGCTTCCGGAATGTCATTTTCATGTATATCAGAGCTGTTTTCATTTTCATTTTTGTTTTCCAGGTGAGAAGATGTATTATCAAGATTCAGCTTAGAAAGGAGCTTTGCCATTTCAAGCTCCAGAAGCAGCTCTTTTAGTTTTGCAGCATCAGCTGGCTTTTTGTCATAAGCTGTAAGCTCCTGCGGAATTGGTACATCTGTTACAATAGTTGCAAGCCACTTGCTTTGCTGCGCTGAATCCTTTCCCACTGTCAGCTTATTGTAAACTCCCTTTGTAAGACCGGCATTGTCGATATTATCATATAAATTTTCTATTGTTTTCCATTTTTGGATAAGTCCGGATGCTGTTTTTTGTCCTATTCCTGCGACACCTGAGATATTATCGGAGCTGTCGCCCATAAGAGCCTTTAAATCAATAAGACAAATAGGCTCAAATCCGTATTCCTCGGTGAAAAGATGTGGAGTATAGGAGATAGTTTCCTTATTTGTAACAAGTCGAACCGTTGTATTTTCGCTTATAAGCTGCAAGCTGTCTCTGTCACCTGTTACTATATGGCAATGAGAGCCTTGCTGTGAGCATATTCTTGACAGAGTGCCAAGGATATCATCCGCTTCAAAGCCTTCGCAGGTTATAACAGATACTCCCATAAGTTCAAGTATTTGCTTTACAAATGGCAGCTGCACAGCAAGCTCCTCCGGCATGCCCTTACGATTAGCCTTGTATGTTGAAACAGCTTTATGTCGGAATGTTTTTTCTTTTAAATCAAAAGCGACAACTATTCGATCCGGTTTTACTTCTGATATATGCTTGAGGTATATATTCATAAATCCGAAAATAGCGTTTGTATAGATTCCTTTCTGGTTGGAGAGCAGCCTTATTCCGTAAAATGCACGGTTAAGAATACTGTTTCCGTCGATAGCCAGCAGGTTCATGGCATTACCTCCTGAATAATATTTGAAATTATAAGCAATTACCGTACAGAGCATATTTTATATCTCCGTACAGTATTGCCTATATTATAACATATTCAGTATAAAAAGTAAAGGATATTCTACTCAAACTCAACAGTACATTGGATAGCCGCATCCCATTTAACTGTTTCTGTTTCCTGTTTGGAATAATACTCCGGACAGTATCTTGCAAGGCATTTGAAAAGTCCTATTACATCCGCCTTAGCCAGTTTAATAGTCTCTCTTGCAGCGGCATTACACTGTGATTCTATTACAGCTTTTGCAGCCTGTTCATCGCCTGAGCCTTTAATAATTATACGTGCTGTTATACACGGAATATTTTCATTTATTTCAGCAGAAAGCTTTAACTTCGCTGAGTGTATTTCATAATCCTCGCTGCCTTTTTCGCCATTAACAGCTATTCTTTCGGGGTAATTTTTACCTCTTAGCCAGCAAAGTCCCTGAGCTGCCTTAACAGATAGAATATATGGCTTGTTTCCACTGCTTAGTATGCACATTGAAAGACCTTCTTTTGTAACGGCAGGGATAAGAGCCGCTTCGTCTTTACTTTTTTTCTCAGATAATATATGAAACAGATCCGTTTCAGGAATATGCCCATTTTCTTCTTCCATAATGAGCCTGTCTGTGAGAAGCGTCATGTCACAGTCTTCAGGCAGATCGGTGTCGTAAAGAAAAAGCAGCTTGCAGCTGGGAGATATCCTCTGCTCATAGAGAAGACTGCTTAGCTTGTCTGTAAGATCCGCTTTGTCAAAGCATAGAAGTTCGAGGTGTCCTAAGAATACCTCTTTTCCAAAGGAAGTCGATGCGTTTTCAAGTGCATCTGCCATAGTAGCTCCGATTCCTGTCTCCTGTTTCTGTTCCTCTTCAAATGGGTATAGTGTAAGAGATATATTACTTTTTCCATAAAGTGCCGCACTCTGTATATACGCTCTGTCACGAACTTCCGGTACGCTGCGGCGACATCCTGTTAAGAATAAAATACTCATGATGAGACATATTGCAGCAGAAACAAGTTTTTTCATACATTATTTTTCTCCTTCCAAGAAACATGATTTTTTAGCCTTAGGCAGAAAGTGAGAGGAACTACAAATGACAGAAGTACTATAGCAATTATACATAAAATGCTGCCGCTGTAATTTACGCTTCCAAGAAGTACGGCAGATCCTATCATAAGAAAAAGCGTTATAATGCTTCTGAATCTGAGCTTCTTGAAGACCATTCCGAGAAAGTGTGCTGACAGAACTGTCAAAAGAGTTATTCTGAGTATACACAGAAGTACAAATAGTATCAGATATAGTGAATCAGCTCTCTGACTGCTGAGCGGCTGAGAAACAGATGTCAGCAGAAAGAACGGATACTGTGCATCCGGCAGCAATGAGCCGAGTACAGTAATACATAAAAACAGCACAAGCTCCCAGAGAATAAGTCCGAGAGGCAGAAAGAAAAGAGCTTTCTGAGGCTTTTTTCCGTCAGTGAAATTCATAAGCACAAAAACAGCCGGCAGTGTATCTGCCAGTGAAAGATTTTGCAGTGTGCTTTGTATAATGCTGCTTTCAGATTTTTGTGCAAGCTCCATAGTATCTATCCTTTGCCATGCACCTGTAAGAAGTACGGCAAGCGTAATAACAAGTATGCCAAAAACTATAGACGATGCTCTTGCAAATGCACAAAGTCCGAGGGAAGCCGTATAAAAGCAAACTATTCCTATAAGGACAGCAGTTACAAGCGGAGCTGAAAACGGAAGAGAAAGCTGCTCTGCACCGTTGAATACGAGAACGAAAGACATTCCGCCGTGCAGAATAAAATATAATACGAAAATGCAAGGAATAAGGAAATGCTTTTCGGAGCAGTATGCCGAAAGTGAAAAGCCTTTTCTGTACAGTATTATGATCGGTATGCAGAGTATTGCCTGAATTACAAAGGATATTGCTGTTCCTGCCATATATTCTGTTCCTATAGGTGCAGAAAAGCACATAAGCATAAATGCGCTTGACAGAAGAAGTGTAGTTGTAAGCTGACTACAGCTGATCTTATTCATGATATTCCTCCACAGTAAAATTTCCGCTTTGCATTTTTCTGAAGCTTACTCTTGTAAGCACATCTCTCATACCTTGTTTTTTAAACGGAGCGATAGGTGCAGTCGTAGGAAATCCGAAGCTTTCGCCGGCACATGCATTGAATATTACGGCGCTGCCAAGTAGTCCTATTCCAAAAAGCCCCAGAAATCCTCCTGCCAGTATAAAAGCAAGCCTAAGGATCGTTATGGGCTGATTAAGATCCGGAACGACAAATCCGCTTATTACGGCAATAGCTGTTACTGTAAGCATAGGTGTGCTTATAAGTCCTGATGATACGGCGGCATCACCTATAATAAGACCTGCAACAATGCTTACAGAGCCTCCGACAGCCTTTGGAAGCCTTAGTCCTGCTTCACGTATTATTTCATATACAAGCAATACTCCTATGGCTTCAGCAGTAAGAGAAAGAGGTGCATTCTCTTCAGCCTTAGCAAGAATAAGCAAAAGAGTTCTGTTTAAAAGCTCTGGATGATGAAGCGATACGGCAACATAAAGAGCAGGCAGCATGAGCGTTACAAGAAACGATAGATATTTTATAATACGAACGCAGGTGGTATAGTATGGTCGGAAGCAGTAATCGTCCATTGTCTGAAAGCTTTCGCACATGAGCTTAGGAACGACAAGTGCAAACGGAGTGCCGTCAATGAGGATACCGACTCTGCCCTCTAAGAGCTTAGCGGTCATAACATCCGGTCTTTGTGTACTGCTTACCGTGTCAAAAAGGCATCCTCTTCTGTTTTCAAGAAACGGCTGCAAATAGCCCGTTGATAGAATGCTTTCAAGCTCAGTGCTTTGCAAACGATTTTTTATTTCTGATACAAGCTTTTTAGGTACACGGTCGTACATATAACAAAGACATATATCAGTCTGACTTTTTTCGCCGATCGGAAATAATTCCATTTTAAGAAAAGGTGTTTTCATTCGCCGCCTTACGAGGGACATATTTACCCTTACTGTTTCTGTAAAGCCGTCATCAGCACCCATAACGTTGCTTTCTCCTGATGGCTCAGAAACGGAGCGTTTATCATAGCCCTGTACGCCGTATACAAGCGCAGATGATGCACCATGCAGCAAAATCACAGCAAATCCGGAATTGAGAAACCTGAACAGATCGTGATAATTTTTCGCTTCGCTTCTATCAAGAGAAAGAAGAAGCTGATCGTTCAGATATTTCATAAGCTTGGGTGTAGTAGCATCTGAAAGCTGTAAACTTGTAATAGGCTCCAGTATTAAATCGGTTATTATTCCTGTTGATACCATACCCTCACAAATTAGCAAAGCGGCAGGTATACCGCTGAGAGTAAATTCATTTATCATAACATCTGAGCTTCCGTCTGATATCTCTTTGATGCGTCTGATATTTTGCTTTAGATCCGGATGTATCGTTTCATCTTTAAAATTATTCATTTAATCTCCGCCTTTCTGGTTCTTAAGCAGTACCGCATAAAGTATTTACTGATTTTTCTGATATTCTTTTTGCGGCATTACGTTTATGTTATTTTATGAAGAGTTAAAGGTTATATTCAAAAATAAAATAATTATAAAATAATCATACTACGTGTTGCGCTTTTTATAAAAATGTGATATAATTTATAGCAAATGATAAAGCTATTTGGAGTTGAAGAACTCGTCTTCACAAGCTCAACGAGCTCAACGTACGCCTTTTCGGCAGATTTCGCTTATGAAGACAAGTTCTAACATTTACTAACTATAAGAT
>CAMWPG010000052.1 GCA_947176075.1 uncultured Ruminococcus sp.
GTCTAATATGTATTATCTATAACAAGTTATAGATTCAGTCTATAAGGCATTACCTTTTCCAACGTAAAAGATACTGCTGAAATCTGTTGAACAGAAATGTCACAGCAATAACGACAATACCAATGACAAGCAGACCTGTAATCGTGCGTGTATAATCGCCAAAGTCAGAGTAGTACTTGACATAGTAGCCCATGCCGTCCCTTGCTCCGATCATCTCGGCAGACGTCAGGAGAATAAATGACACGCTGAGTCCCTGATTGCAGCCGAGGAAAATTTGTGGAAGTGATGCAGGAAGAATAACCGATGTCAGCATGGCAGGCTTTTTCACATTCAGAACTTTTGCGGAATCCACGATCTTCTTGTCAACGTTCAGTACACCACTCATTGTACCTGCAAATATTGGCCAGAACGATGCAAGAAAGATTACAAAAACCGAAACGGAACGAAATGTGGGTAAAAGTGCAATTCCATATGGAATATATACGATTGGCGGAATCGAGCTGAAAAATTTTGTCAGATATGATGCCGCATTTCCAAGCCTTGCATTCAATCCAATCAGAAGTCCTAAAGGTATAGCCGCCACCGCTGCCAGCAAGAATCCTTGAATGATAATTCCTACAGAGCTTTTGATATTGGTTAAAATAACAGTTTTATCCTCTGCAAACTGAGCAATCACTTTTCCGGGAGCAGGAAAAAGCAAATCATTAAGCAAATCGAATTTAGCCGTTGCCAAAGTCCATACTGTCAAAAATACATAAATAAAGCCAAAAATATCAAGTGTCAGCGACAACGATTCTTTTCTCTTTATAAAAAAGGACAATATAATCACAGCGGCTTCTGCTGCAATTGCAAAGACGATCAGACTTGACGTGCAGACTTCTTTTTGCGATTTATCTGGCAAGAGCTGTATGAGCATAAGAATTGCGAAAAAAATATGCGTCATTTTTAAAAATCTTGCTTTTATTGTCATAATACCACCTCATTTCCGCCGATCCTGTCGGCAATATCGTGGTAGAACATGGACAGCAGCTTGCTGCGGAATGTGGCATAATCCTTGCGTTCAATCAACTCTTCACGATTTCTCGGACGCTCAAAGGGAACTTCTACAATATCATAAACTGTTCCCGGATGAGATGTCAGGACAACAATTTTATCGGAAAGAAAAATCGCTTCGTCAATGTCGTGGGTCACAAATACCACTGTTTTTTTATTTTCGGAGTTTTCTCCCTCCCACAATTTCAAAAGCAGCTCCTGCAATGCAATACGATTTTTCGCATCAAGAGCGCTGAACGGCTCGTCCATAAGAAGAATTTCCGTATCCATTGCCAAAGCTCTTGCAATTGCTGCTCTTTGCTGCATTCCGCCTGAAAGCTGGGAAGGATATTTATTTTTGAACTCGCTTAGTCCAACTTTGTCCAGAAATTCATCTGCGACTTGCAGACGCTGCGTTCGGGATAATTCCTTTCTCACCTGCTGAATACCAAAAGCCACATTTTTTCGTGTTGTCATCCACGGAAAAAGAGAATAATGCTGAAACACAACGCTGCGATTGCTGCCGGTGCCATTCACCTTTTCGCCGTCTATCAGCACTTCACCCTCCGCAGGTTTGTTGATACCCTCCAAAATGCTGAGAAGTGTGGATTTTCCGCAGCCGCTTGCACCGATAATGCTGACGAATTCGCCGTCATCGATAGGAAAGCTGACATTTTTCAAAGCCGTGAAGCTCTTCTTTTTCTCGATATAATCTACGGTCAGATTTTTGATCTCTATTTTACTCGTATTCATTGAAATGCTCCTGCAACTGCTGATATACAGCATTATCTGGATTTTTCTTTATCACTTCTGCCAATGCGTTCTTGTATATATCTGTATTGTAAAGAGGTTCGATGTCATAATCCTCCGTATAGCCAAGCGCCACGATCGTATCTTTCAAGGCAAGCGTACCCTGCTTGTCGGGATCTGGACTGCTGTAGCCATAACCTCCGTAAACCTCAGTACGAATATAATCTTCGTCAATGTCAATGTATTTCTTAACATCTGAAATCGTGCCGTCTTCATTGGTTTGGATGAAGTTATACGCACGAATTAAAGCACGCTCAAATGCTGTGAACTTCTCTGTGTTATCTTTGAGATTGGACGTTGCAGCGACCTGACGGCAGCAGGGCTGATTCTGCAATGCAGGTTCTTCAGAGCATCTATATACAATATCATAGCCTTGTCCCTCCGCAAGAGAGGCATATGGAGAGTACACGGAAGCGGCATCAATGCTGTCATTCATTAGTGCGGCGTAGGCATCCTTCTGACTATCAAAATAAACAATGTTTACCTCATCACTGCCATCGCCTATAGAAATACCTGCATCTTTCAGCAGAATTTGCAGCTCGGCATCCTGAATGCTGTTCTTGACCGATGCCACATTTCTGCCTTTGAGGATAGAAATGTCAACGGTGTCAGCATTTTTCGTAAACTCAGGCTTGATGACATAGCCATGACCATTTGTCATTGCACCGCCAAAGATAGTCAGATCGTGACCATTGCTTTGAAATGTCAAGGACGGAACAGAACCGATAAATGCAACGTCTAATTTGCCTGATTCCAGACCGTTTGAAAGTTCCGCCGCACTGGAAAACTGCGTCAACGTGACATTCAATCCCTCGTCTTTAAAGTAGCCTTCTTCTTGTGCTACAAATGCAAGCAGATGTGCCGTCGAATTAAGATATCCAATAGAAACATCGTTTTTCTCCGACTTCTTTTCTCCGCAACCTGTAAGTGTACTGAGCAAGCTGAGTGCAACTGCTCCTGCAATAATTGATTTTTTCATGTGATTCACCATTTCCTTTCCTTATGATAATTCTATTATACACCTACTTCGCACAGTTGTCCAATATGTATTATCTATAAAAAGTGATAGAGTGAATCTATAAGCGAAAAAAATGGACGAGCATATTGCTCACCCAATTTTCAGACTTTCAGATATTCTTTCAGTTTTCTGATATATACATTTCCGACTTCGCTTAGAAGTGCATTCTTTCTCGTAATATATCCAATTTCCATAATGCTGTCATCATCAATTGGCACAGCGGCATAATCATCACCGTTAAGACTGCCGCAGATAATTCCGGAGCAGAACGTGTAGCCGTTCAGACCTTTCATCAGGTTCAGCATGGTGGAACGATCTGATGCTTTTATCACTCGTGCATAATCCGATGTGCTGTAGATCTCCTCTGCAAAGTAAAACGAACTTTTATCTCCCTGCTCAAAAGTCAGGCACGGATAGCTTTCAAGCTCCTCAAAAGTTATTTTTTTACTGCTTGCAAGGGGATGTTCTTTCCACAGGTAGACATAGATTCCGCAGTCAATGAGATGATGAAACTCCAGATGATTTGTTTGCAGAATTTTAGTAAGAACCTGTCTGTTGAAGTCACTGAGATACAGCAGACCGATTTCACTTTTCATGGAAACTACGTCATTTATCACTTCAGGTGTTTTCGTTTCATAAACTGCAAATTCATATTCAAAGGTATCAAATTCCTTGACGGTGTTCACAAATGCCTTGACTGCAAAGGAGTAGTGCTGTGCGGAAACGCCGAACTTTTTCTTGACCTTTCCGCCTAAATATTTCTCCTGCAAGGTTTCATACTGCTGATAGAGCTGTCTTGCATAAGTCAAAAATTCTGCACCGTCAGCGGTCAGAGATACCCCCTTTCCGCTGCGGTAAAAAATCGTAATTCCAATTTCCTTTTCGATCTCATGCACAGCGCTGGTCAAGGACGGCTGCGCGATAAAAAGCTGCTCTGCCGCTTTATTCATAGAGCCTGTATCGGAAATGGTGATAATGTAATTTAATTGCTGTAAAGTCATAATATTATCCTTGTGGCTTTATTTTCTTTCTTATGTCTGCAAGACGGTTAAGAGCTTCATTCAAAGTGGCATTTTTCTTTGCAAAATGCAGGCGGATATAGCGGTTTTCAGGCTCTTTGAAAAAGCTTGAACCCGATACAGCTCCCACGCCTACATCTCTTGCAAGCACCTCACAAAATTTCAGATCGCTGTCATATCCGAACTCTGAAATATCAAGCAGAATATAATATGCACCTTGTGGAATGGTATGACGGATGTTCAAATCGTCCAGACCACCCAGGAACAAATTACGCTTCTCGGTGTATTTTTCTTGTAGCCATTTGTAGTAATCATCACCGAATTTCAGCCCCGTTACGGCAGCCTCCTGCAATGGCGCGGCAGCTCCGACTGTAAGAAAATCATGGACTTTTTTCACTGTATCAATTACGTCAGACGATGCGATAACATAGCCCAGCCGCCAGCCCGTAATAGAATAGGTTTTTGACAGCGAACTGCACTGAATGGTACGTTCCCACATTCCAGGCAAAGTAGCAAAATAAGTATGCTTATTCGGCTCATAGATGATATGTTCGTATACCTCATCGGTGATAACGAAGGTATCGTATTTTTCCGCAAAATCAGCGATAATCTGCAATTCCTCACGGCTGAAAACCTTTCCGCAGGGATTGGACGGATTGCATAAAATGAGTGCTTTCGGATGCTGTTTAAATGCCGATTCCAGTACATCCACATCAAAATTAAATTCAGGCGGATTCAACGGAACATATATCGGTTCAGCTCCCGAAAGTATGGTGTCTGCTCCATAATTTTCGTAAAAAGGCGAAAATACAATGACTTTATCTCCCGGATTTGTCACGCTCATCATAGCCGCCATCATTGCTTCCGTGCTGCCGCAGGTTACAACGATTTCGCTGTTCGGGTCTATTGTTCTGCCCGAAAAACGTGCGTATTTTTCGGCAAGTGCTTCACGGAAATTCTGTGCGCCCCATGTGATGGAATACTGGTGAAAATCCTCCTTTGTCACCTGTGCAAGACGGTCTAAAATTTCTCTCGGCGGCTCAAAATCCGGAAATCCCTGTGACAGGTTCACAGCTCCGTACCTGTTGGAAATTCTCGTCATTCTGCGGATAACGGAGTCCGTGAAATCCGCTGTTCTGTTTGATAATATGGGCATATTACTTCCTCCAATCTCTGCGAATCTTCTCCCATTTTGCATCACGGGACTGAATAATTATTTGAATGTCCTCGTCTGTCAAATGTCTGAATCGACTTTGTTTTTTCATATAATCCGAGACACTTGTAAATTCCTTTGGGTCATGATTCAACATAAATTCGCCGTTTTCATACTCCGCAAGATACCACAGACCGCAGTCCACAATTTCTCTTGCGGAGTCAATAGTATCGCTGACAGGGATTCCCCAACCCGTAGGACATGGTGCGATAACGTGAATATATTTCGTACCCTTGATTTTCGACGCTTTCTCTACCTTGTTCAGAAAATCCGTCATATATCCCACTGTAGCTGTTGCAGCATAGGGAATATCATGAGCCGCCACGATTTCAAACATATTCTTTTTCGGACGGATATTTCCGTGTATATTTTCACCTGTCGGCGTAGTTGTTGTCTTTGCACCGAAAGGCGTAAGACCGCTTTTCTGGATTCCCGTATTCATGTAGGCTTCGTTGTCATAGCAGATATAGATGATGTTATCGTTACGGTCAATAGCTCCAGAAAGCGCCTGTATTCCGATGTCTGCCGTACCGCCGTCACCTGCGAATCCAACCGCTGTAAAGTCTTTGATACCTCTTGCACGGAAACCTGCTTCAATACCTGTCAGCATAGATGCCGTGCCTGCGAATGTAGAAATTATGGCATTATTCGCAAAACAGAGCTGTGGGAAATTAAATCCCACTGCCGACATACAGCCTGCCGGAAGAACGGCGACTGCGTTTTTTCCCAGAACTTTCAAGGCATTTCTAACCGCAAGACTTCCTCCGCATCCTGCACAAGCCTTGTGTCCATAGAAAAATTCGTCCTTGCACAAATTTTTGGCTGTCACGCTCACTTACTCCACCTCAATTCCAATAAAATTCACACGTTCTGCACCGTTTTCTATTGCAGAAAAAATATTCTCAATATCTGACCGGGAAATATTTCGTCCGCCAAGTCCGCCTATAAAATTGTAAGACGGAACTTGCAGCTTAGCACCGTGCAGAGCAGAGTTGACATTTGTAAATACAGTTCCCTCACTGCCGAAAGAAATATCTTTTTCCAGCACTCCTACAGCTTTTGCATTTTTTACAGTTTTCACAAGCTCAGCAGTCGGGAACGGTCTTAGGTAGCGGAGTCTTACAACACCGACTTTTTTACCCTCTGCTCTCAGTTTATCCGCAGTTTCCCGGCAAAGTCCGGCAATACTTCCAATAGTTATCAAAATAAATTCGACATCTTCCGTTTTATAATTTTCAATCAGACCGCTGTATTTTCTGCCGAATATTTCCGCAAATTTTTTCTCCGATTCATCTATCACGGAAACGGCATTCAGCATCTCTTGATGCTCCTTGAATTTGAAAATATAATTGTAGTCAGGACCTGCTGAAAACGCCATATTTTTTGGATTTTCCAAGTCTAGCTTATTATCCGTTTCAAATTCCGGAAGAAATTTATCTGCCTGTTCCTCGTTCGGAATATCCACTTCTTCATAAGTATGAGTGAGAATAAATCCGTCCAGATTCACCATAAAAGGCGTTGCTGTTTTTTCGGCAATATAGTAGCTCATCAGTGCAAGGTCAAGGCTCTCCTGTGCATTTTCCGCATACGCCTGAATCCAACCGCAGTCAAGCTGTGAAATGCTGTCACGCTGGTCGCCGTAAATATTCCAAGGAAGAGCAGTCGAACGGTTAGCATTCATCATAACGATCGGAAAACGTCCGCCTGATGCGTAATAAAGACACTCCGCCATGTAGAGAAGTCCCTGAGATGATGTCGCTGTAAACGCACGCACTCCTGCCGCACTTGCTCCCATAGCGCATGACAGTGCGGAATGCTCAGACTCAACATGAATAAATTCTGATTCAAGACTTCCGCTTTCTACCATTTCCGAAAGTCGTTCCACAACGATAGTTTGCGGAGTAATGGGATATGCCGAGATTATAGCAGGCTTTGCAAGTCTGATACCCTCTGCAAACGCTTCGTCACCTGATAAAAATTTCTTCATTTTCTCTCAGCCTCCATTTCTATCGCATTTGGCTGGCAGATTTTTTTGCAGATACCGCATCCTTTGCAGAAATCATAATCTATCACAGCCTTGTTGTTTTCAATAGAGATCACACCGTCAGGGCAGTATAAATAACACTGCATACAGCCCACGCATTTTTCCATGTCAATTATCGGTCTGATACTTCGCCAACCAGCATTTTTGCTAACAAGATAGCCTGCTTCAAAGGAAGTATCCGAGGGAACTTCCGCAAATGAGAAGCTTGTTTTTTCTCTCAGATATGGTTTCATTTCACTACCTCCTCTGCAGATTTTCTGACCGCCTGTTTATTTTTCTCACGGATTTTTTCTGGCATATATCCGTCAATGGAACGCTCTATGTCCTCCACTGAAACAGCTCCCGATACTGCTGAAAAAATACCAAGCAGAATTGTGTTGACTGTTGGCAAGCGCAGTTCCCTTGCAATGGAATCACAGTCAAAAGAAATTATTTTTTCATCAGCGATTTTTCTGCTGTTGACGATGATCTTACCGTTATTTTTAAGCAGTTTTTTTAGTGAATCGCCGTACAGCGTATCGTCAAGAATTATGATATAATCCGCTTTTTCAGTTTCACTGCGATCAAGAACAGGTTTGTTAGTGAGTTTTGTAAACGCCCTCACCGGAGCGCCGCGTCTTTCAGGTCCGAAGGACGGAAATGCAAGGGCATGGTTTTCGCTGTCCTTGTCGGCATATGCTGCTCCAAGCAGCTTTGCGGCCGTGAACGCACCCTGTCCGCCTCTGCCGAGCCATATTATTTCTGTCATGTAATTACACCTCTGTTTATAAAATTATCATACATAATCTTCTGTCATATGATTTCTTTCACCTTTTTAAATACAGCCTCCGCAAGCTGAGCGTGACCCTCAGCAGAGAGATGCTCACGATCGATCTCGCTTGGCTCTGCAAACTGCGAAGCATCTAAAAATGCAGTATGCTCCTCACGGCTGACCTTGCAATATGCCTCCGCCAATCTCTTGGAAACATCAACAGAATGGCGGGAAAATTCAGGGTCAAACTCGTCCTCCCAGACTTGCTGACCTAAATGAATCGGCGAAATCACGAGCACCTTGCTGGTTGGTGCAAAGCGGCGAACCTGTTTCACAAGCCTTGCAACACCCTTGCCGATGACATCGGAAGAAGCGCCGTAGACCGTTTTGCAGTCATTGGTGCCAAGCATAATGATTGAAAGATCAATTGGATCATGAGACTCCAGCAGAGTAGGCAGCACCTTGACACCGCACCTGCCGTCACGAAGAGGATCATCGAACACGGTTGTTCTGCCGCACAAGCCCTCCTCCACAACATGATATTTGTCCAGACCGAGTTTTTCGCTCAGGATGCTTGTCCAGCGAATGCCCCATGGGAAACGCTCGCCTGTTTTCGGAATTAATCCCCATGTATTGGAATCACCGAAGCATAATATCTGTTTCATACTATCACCTTTTATTTTTCACCTGAAGTTCCTGTGCCTTGACCGTTACTCGTGAATCCCTTGCAACAGACTCTGTCACAAAGGCATTACCACCAACGACAACATTTTCCTCAATTACCGTTTCACCGCCAAGAATAGAGGAATTTGAGTATACAGTCACATTGTCCATCAATGTTGGATGCCGCTTGATACCTTTGAGCTTCTGCCCGCCCTTTGTGGAGAGTCCGCCCAGCGTTACGCCCTGATATATTTTAACGTGTTCACCAATGACAGTCGTTTCGCCAATGACTATACCTGTACCGTGGTCAGTAAAGAAAAATCTGCCAATCTCTGCACCGGGATGAATGTCGATGCCTGTTACGCTATGAGCGTGTTCTGTCATGATCCTCGGTATCATCGGAACATCCAACAAAAACAGCTCATGGGCGATTCTGTAAACTGAGATCGCATACATTCCCGGATATGAAAGAATGACCTCGTCCTTGCTTTTCGCCGCCGGATCGCCGTCAAATGCCGCCTGAATATCAGTATCGAGAAACGCTCTGATCTGCGGTATCTTTTCCATAAAATCATAAGTGATAGTCTCGGCTCTTTCTTCGACCTCGGAATTATTTTCCGTTTCCAAAGTATATCGCAGCACCACCATGATCTGCTTGTGAAGATGATAAATTACATCCTCAATGGCAGCCGACATATTATTTTTCAAGCTGTAGCTCCTATATATATTGTCGCCGTAATAGCCGGGATAAATGATCATCATCAGCTTTTCCACGATCTCAATGATTGCTTTCTTGTCAGGACGATTGTAAATATCCCGCTTGTTGATTGCCCTGTTATCCTCATAATCAGTGAGTATCGCCTGCACAATATATTCTACACGCTGTTCGTTTAATTTTCCCATTCATTTCTCCTCAAATACTGTAGCTGCCAGCAATAACGATCTCCTCCTGCCAGTCCATCAAATCCGCAAGAGTGATACCATCCAATGTATCGTGTATCGCTGTATCAAGCTGTTTCCACATTCGGTATGTCACGCACTGATTCTGATTCTTACATGGACTTGCACAGTTCTCTACACATTCTACAGGCGAAAGACTACCCTCTGTAGCAGTCAGAATCTGAAACATGGTGTACTGTTCGGGAGGATACTTCAGAAGATAACCGCCCTGATTTCCTTTCACACTCTGAAGCAGCGATGCCCTTTGCAGCAGCATCACAATTTGTTCCAGATATTTGACTGAAATATTCTGACGACCGGCAATATCTTTTAATCTTACAGGTGTTCCGTCATTATGATTTGCTAAATCAAGCAGCATTTTGATTGCATTTTTTCCTCTTGTTGAAATCTGCATCTCACACCTCCCAATCAATGCTCTATGTATATTGTATCATACCTATAGGAAAAGTCAAGTAGTTTTTTTCTATAACTTGTTATAGATTCAATCTATAACGAATAGTGCAGACGTATATCTGCCCTATTGTTCTATTCTTTGTTAACGGGAATAAAGTTTTCTCCCTGAATTTGATAGCTCTCGGGAACATCGTCAAAGAACCTGTAGGAACGCTGTATCATAGCATCCACATCTGTACCGTCTTTTAACAGACCGATTGCCTTCATATCGCTGCAAACATTCACAAGCGCATCGTATCCGCCCTGCACACTGGAAATGTACTAATAGCTTGCCAGAATGACGGCATTGGTTTCCACATCACCACTGACATACTCTCCGTTGATTTGAATAGCCGCTGTTTCCTCGGGATGTTCTTCCACCCATGCGGAAGCTTTCAGAACTGCTCTGGTGTATGCAGCTGCAATTTTCGGATGATTTTCTGCAAGTTCCTGAGAAACAAAGCTGACACAGCAGTATTCAGAAGCATACGGTTCGGTTACAGCAGTATCAAGCAGGACAGTCAAACCGTATTCCCTTTCGGCAGAAGTGGCAACGGGGTCGGATGTCTCAATGGCATCAACCGCATTGTTTATCAACGCAGCCGGCTGGTCATTCACATTGTAGGTCACAAATTCTACCTCGGAGTTTCCGGCGGAAACATCAATGCCAGCAGCCGCCAGCGCTCTCTTGGCTGTAACCGCTTCTGAACCAGCCAAAGATGCAACGGCAATTGTTTTTCCTTTCAGATCTTCAATGGATTCTATCCCTGAATCGTCATCAACGAGAATTTTTGTACATCCGGTATGCATACCTGCAGTCATAACCATATTCAGTCCATTTTCAATGGGCTGTACAAATTTTCCCACAAGTCCAAAACCGCAATTGATGGACACTGCACCAAGTGCCGCTTGAATATCGCCGCTACCAAAATCAACTCGCTCCCACTTGATACCCTCCTCATCAAGGTATCCTTTTTCCATCGCTACCTGCAAGGGTGCATGGCAGAGTCCGACAACCGGTTCTCCAATTTTCAGCACATATTCATCATCTGGTACATTGTTGCTTTGCGTGTCGCAGCCCACTACCGAAATTATCATCAAACTTGATAACAATACAGCAGCCATTTTTTTGATAATCATTTTCATTATTCCTTTCTTTAAATATTAAATCATATATTCGGGGTCTTTTTCCTTGCCTGCAAAATCCAGGATTTGTAGAATTTCATTTCGGATACGGATAAACTCTGGGTTATTTCTGTCTCTTGGATATGCAAGGTCAACCTTAAGTATCTTTTCGATCCTTGCGGGACGAGGTGACATCACGCAGATATAGTTTGACAGATATACTGCTTCATCCACATCGTGAGTAACCATAACCATCGTCATATTCTGCTCTTTCTTGATTCGGAGAAGTTCATCCTGCATATTCATTCTTGTAAATGCATCCAACGCTCCAAGCGGTTCATCTAAAAGCAATGCTTTCGGGTTTCCTATCAACGCACGTGCAATAGAAGCTCTTTGACACATTCCACCGGATAACTGATGTGGATAGGATTTTTCAAATCCCTTCAATCCAACCAGTTCAATAAAATCATCCACCATTTTTTTGTTATTCTTGAAGATGTGCCGCACCTTTAAACCAAATGCAATATTATCATAAATCGTCAGCCATGGGAACAGGTTGTGTTCCTGAAAGACAAGTCCTCTGTCATGGGAGTGTTTTTGAATCTCTATATCATCAAGGTAGACCTTGCCGTCCGTGGGACGGTCAAACCCTGCAAGCAAGCGAAGCATGGTGGATTTCCCGCATCCCGACGGACCTATCAGCAAAACAAAATCTCCGCAGTGAATGTCAAGTGTGAGTTGACGTGCAGAATACAAAAAAGGTGTAAAGGACTTTAGTAGGCTTTAATGTGCATGAATGCTGTGTAAAGTATCGAAAATGCGTGATATTTAT
>CAMWPG010000053.1 GCA_947176075.1 uncultured Ruminococcus sp.
AAATTAATAGCTTCTGGCAAAGCTACGACTGTTACTACTACAAATATTACAACTACTGCTTCCTCATTTATCAATACAAGACAGACAACTGATAAAAATCACATTACTACTACAACATTCACGGAAACCGTAAATTATAATTATGAGTATAATGATGATTATTATGATTATAATGATTTTGACTATAATGATTATGATACTCCAATCTATACGCAGCCGCCTGTGATAACCGATTTTCCGACCTCTGATCCGGTTGTTACTAATATTCCAGATACTTCAGATACTTCAGATACATTTTCTGAGCCGGATAATACGCCGAATGAGTAGTTATAGTAAATTAAAAATAATTTTAGATTTGCTATAATTTACGCATATCATAATGCATCAATGAGACTTTTATGAGATCCCCTGGGATTTTATATGAGTCTCTATTTATAGTGAACTACAAATTTATTTGACGTTTGCTATTTGCCGATACGTACGCAGTGAACGCAGTTAGCCAATGTGCGAGACATTTAAAATATTTTATCATAATAATGGGAGAATAAGATATGGAAAATAAAAACATTTACAATCAGTCACCAGAGGAACTGTTTCATAAATTAAGCTCTGGAAAAAATGGTCTGTCTGATTCTCAGGTAGCTGAAAATCGAATAAAATATGGCGAAAACAAAATTAATGAAAAGGGTAAAAAATCTGCAATAAGAATATTTTTCGAACAATTCAAAGACTTCCTTGTAATAATTCTTATAATAGCTGCGATTATATCAGCTATTACAGGAGATATAGAAAGTACGATAATAATTCTTGTAGTTATAATAATGAATGCTATTCTTGGTACAATTCAGATGCTTAAAGCAGAAAATTCTCTTTCAGATTTAAAAAAGCTTTCCGCACCTGAAGCAAAGATTCTCCGTAACAATAAGAGCTGTCTTATAAAGTCTGAAAACATCGTTGTGGGAGATATTCTTCTGCTTGAAGCAGGAGATAGAATACCTGCTGACGGACGTCTGATAGAATGTGCATCATTACAGACAAATGAAAGCGCACTTACAGGTGAAAGCACGAATATAGATAAAAGTATGGATCCTATAATTGGAGAAGCTGCTCTTGGAGACAGGCATACTATGGTGTATTCTGGCAGTTTCATTACCTATGGAAGAGGAAAATGTATTGTTACCAATGTAGGAATGAATACTGAGGTTGGCAAAATAGCAGCTCTTATTGAGAGCGCAGAAGAGAGGGAAACTCCTCTACAGAGAACACTTGACAATTTCGGAAGAAAGCTTTCTATTGCTATTATTATAATATGTGTGATTGTATTCGGATTACAGCTTTGGAGAGCAGAGAGTACAAGCTTCGACAGCGTTATGAATTCGTTAATGTTCGCTATAGCTTTGGCGGTTGCAGCTATTCCTGAAGCGTTAAGCTCTATCGTTACAATAGTTTTGTCATTTGGTACGCAAAAAATGTCAAGAGAAAATGCCATAATGCGTAAACTTCAAGCTGTAGAGGGATTAGGTTCTGTATCAATAATATGTTCGGACAAAACCGGAACTTTAACTCAAAACAAAATGACAGTAAGAAAGATAGTCTCTCAAGGGAATATTATTGAAGCTGATAATGTAAATGTTCATAATGATGAAGAAATATATCTTATTACAGCCTCTGTTCTCTGTAATGATTCATATGTAAATGATGGCACTGAGATAGGAGATCCTACAGAGACAGCACTTATAAATTTTGCGCATAACAGGGGACTGGACGATACCGAAATACGTTCCTTCTGTAAGCGTATAAGCGAGATCCCTTTTGATTCCGATAGAAAACTTATGTCAACTCTTAATATCGTTAATGGTAAACACATAATGTTTATAAAGGGTGCTGTAGATGTACTTTGTGAAAGAATGAATATCACAGCATCTCAGAAACAGCAAATAAAAGAACAAACTTCAGAGCTTTCAAAAAAGGGTTTAAGACTTCTTTGTTTTGCATACAAGGAATTTTCAGGAAATGTTATATGTATTCAAGATGAAAACGATCTTAACTATATGGGTATGATCGCAATGATGGACCCTCCAAGAGCAGAATCAAAACAGGCTGTTTTAGAATGTCGCAGCGCAGGAATAAAACCTGTAATGATAACAGGTGATCATATAGTTACAGCTTCAGCAATTGCTAAGGAAATAGGAATTCTTGAAAGATCAGAAGAAGCTGTTGAGGGATGCAGTCTTGACAATCTTTCAGATGAAGATATGATTGATTTTGTAGCAGACAAATCAGTCTATGCAAGAGTTACGCCTGAACATAAGATACGAATAGTAAAGGCGTGGCAAAAGCGCAATTGTATCGTTGCTATGACCGGCGATGGTGTAAATGATGCTCCCGCTCTTAAGCAAGCTGATGTTGGTGTGGCAATGGGCATCACTGGAACAGAAGTATCAAAAGATGCCGCTGCAATGGTTCTTGCAGATGATAATTTTGCAACAATAGTTAAGGCAGTGAAAAATGGCAGAAATATATATGATAATATAAAGCGTTCTATTTTATTTTTGCTGTCGGGCAATTTTGCCGGAATACTTGTTGTTCTCATCTGTTCTATTGTAGGATTTTCACAGCCATTTGCTCCTATACATTTGCTGTTTATAAATTTACTCACAGACTCTCTGCCTGCAATAGCACTCGGATTTGAGCCGCATTCGGACGAAGTAATGAAGAGAAAACCACGTCCTGCTGGTGAATCTATTCTTACAAAGGAATTTTTAAGTCAAATAGGGATATCAGGTGTATGTATCGGAGCAGCCGCACTTGCTGCATATATGATAGGCTGGTTTGATTATGGATCAGCAGACCTTGCAATGACGCTTGCATTTGCAGTTCTTTGTATGTCAAGACTTTGGCATGGCTTCAGCTGCAAATCAGAAAAAGCCATCATATTCACAAAGTATATGTTTAATAATCGTGTGGGAATCTTCGCTTTTATTGTGGGTATGATCGTTATAAATTCAGTTCTTCTTATTCCTGCGCTGCACGGCATATTTAAAATATCACCTGCGATGACAGGAACACTTTTTGCGGCAGCACATGCATTGAGTTTTGGTTCCATGCTTCTTGTACAGTGTATCAAGGCGATAATTTGCAAAATAAAATTCCAATAATAGCAAAAGTCCTTCCATAAAACGGAAGGACTTTTTTGTACTTTATAAATTATTCATATTTTATGAAATTCTTTATCTGTATATTTTTAAAAAATTATTGCTCCGTAAGCATTCCAAGACACTTTTCGAAAGATACTCCATACCAATACTTATCTATATCCGGCAGAGTTGCTTCAATGGATTTTACCGTAAATTTTACGGCTGTATCAAGAGCCTGTTGAACAGTGCTGCCCTTTATGATCGAACCTGACAGGGCACTTGAGAATATATCTCCAGTACCATGAGGCGTGCAATCAATGTGAGGCTGAAAAGAACTGCTGAATTTATCACATCTACTGTCATATGCTACTGCTCCATGCATACCATCTCCATAACATACACCCGTGATTATAGCTACAGGGCAGCCGAGAGATGTAAGCTGTTTCAGCATATCCTTTATATATTCTTCGTCATACTTTTCAGTGTATGGAATGTCAAGAAGTAATGAAACCTCTGTCATGTTGGGTACAATAACATCTGCTTTACCGCAAAGCTTTTTCATTTCACCTGCAAATTCAGGCGTAAAGCCTGCATACATTTTTCCAGCATCACCCATAACAGGATCAACTACTATTACAGTGTCCTCACTTTTGAATTTATCAAAGAAATCAGTTACAATTTTTACCTGTTCTATAGAACCGAGATAGCCTGTATATATTCCGTCAAAATGCAGATTAAGATCTTCCCAATGCTTTGAAATTGCCGGTATATCCTCTGTAAGATCACGGAATGTATAACCTGTAAATCCACCTGTATGTGTAGAAAGTACTGCTGTAGGTATAACAGCAGTTTCAAGTCCCATAGCAGACAGTATTGGCAAAGCTGCTGTAAGAGAGCATTTTCCGAAACAGGAAATATCCTGCAAGGTCACAATTCTTTTAAGCATATTAATAGTTCCTCCGTTTGTATATTTACTAAGAGATAGTTTTGCAGCAGACTGCAAATGGATATCTTTTCGCAAGTATGTTCCTGCATTTCCACGCAGCATCTACGCTGTCAAATATTCCAAATACAGATGAACCGCTGCCGCTCATGCAGGCAAATGCCGATCCCATTTTAAGCATAGTATTTCTTATATCAGAAACATCTATAAGCTCTGTAACATCTTCAAATATGTTTCCGCAGTACTGCCAAAGTCTTTCAGTGGGAAATCCGGCCTTAATAGCATTTCTAAGCGCTTGAGTATCAGGATGAACAGAAAATTTAAGAGCATCTATTCTCTTATATGCCTCTGGTGTTGATATGCCTCCTCTTCCCTTTGCCGCTACGACATTAAGATCTTTAAGGGCAGGCAATGGTTCAAGCCTTTCTCCTATTCCATCAGCATATGCTGTACCGCCGTAAAGAAAGAAAGGAACGTCAGCACCAAGAGTTACTGCTATTGTGCATAATTCAGGCAGAGTGAAAATATTACCCAAAAGAGAATTAAGCCCCTTTAATACTGCTGCTGCATCTGAGCTTCCACCGCCCATACCAGCCTGAGAAGGTATTCTTTTATAAAGCTGAATATTGATCCCTTTATTTATACCAAATTTTTCCATAAATATTTTTGCTGCTTTATAAGCGAGATTTTTTTCATTACACGGGATATATGGTATATTACAGGTAATTTTTATACCTGTTTCATCTGAGATGGAAATTGTGATCCTGTCATACAGTGAAATACTTTGAAATACCGTCTCCAGAAGATGATAGCCGTCATCACGCTTGCCAACAACATCGAGGGCAAGATTTATCTTTGCCGGCGCATCGATCACTATACGTTTCATACGTTTTCCTTTTTCTGTTCAATGCAGTTTTTTACAAAATCTTCAATACATTCAAGCGCTTGTCTCAGATGTTTGAGTGAATATGCATACGATACACGTACAAATCCTTCGCCGCTTTCACCAAAAGCATTTCCGGGAACTACAGCAACTTTCTTCTCTTCAAGAAGTCTTTCGCAAAATTCTTCGCTGCTCATGTTCGTACTTCTGATACATGGGAACACATAAAATGCACCTTCTGGTTCAAAGCAGGTAAGACCTATACGATTAAAGCCATCAACAAGAATACGTCTGCGAACATTATATTCTTCAACCATTTTTTGTACTTCATTATCACATTCTTTAAGTGCTACCATTGCAGCGTATTGGCTCATGGTGGGTGCGCACATGATAGCATATTGATGTATTTTCAGCATCTGTGCAGCAATAGGCTGAGGTGCGCAAAGATAGCCAAGTCTCCATCCTGTCATTGCAAACGCTTTGGAAAATCCGCTTACATATATAGTTCTCTCATGCATTCCGGGTATCTCTGCGAAAGAGCAATGCTTTCTGCCATATGTAAGCTCTGAGTATATCTCATCTGAAAGAACCATTATATTGGTGTCTCGAAGTACATCAGCAATAGCCTCCAGATCTTCCCGTGTCATTATACCGCCTGTAGGATTATTCGGATATGGAAGTATAAGCAATTTTGTTTTATCTGTGATATGACTTTTAAGTTCTTCCGGTGTAAGTTTAAATTTATTTTCTTCCTTAGTAGGAATAGGTACTGCCACACCGTGCATAAGCTCTACGATGGGTTTATAGCACACAAATGACGGTTCTACAATGAGAACCTCATCATCTGGATTTACAAGAGCACGTATAGCAAGGTCAATAGCTTCAGAACCACCTACAGTTACGACCACCTCACTTACAGGATCATATTTTATATTATATTTACGCTGCAAATATTCTGAAATACACTCTCTTAGCTCAGCAAGTCCCTGATTTGAACTATATATCATACGCTTTTTCTCAAGTACATCAAGAGCCTTTTTACGAATGAGCCAAGGTGTCTGAAAATCAGGTTCACCTACTCCAAGACTTATAACACCTTCCATATTAGCTGCAAGATCAAAAAATTTTCTTATTCCAGAAGGCTTCATTTCTTTAACCTTTTCCGACAGCACGGATTCATAATTTGTCACGTTAAAACTCCTCCTATCATAATATCCGTCATACAAAGCATAAAAACATCTTACGGCAGGAAAAAGTTTCTCTCGTCCTTTTCTTCACCATCAATACATATGCCTTTATCTTTATAAGTTTTCAGCACAAAATGCGTAGCTGTAGATAGAACCCCACTAAGAGGTGCAAGTCTCTGGGATACGAACATGGCAATATCCTTTACATTGTCTCCCTTGACAGTTACTGCAAGATCATATGCTCCTGCCATAAGCGCAAGACTTTCTACTTCTTCATATGCTGTAATAGTTTTGGCAATCTCTTCAAAACCGCAATCCTTTTGAGGTGTTACACGAAGCTCAATTATAGCAGTGACCTTATCATCATCTATTTTGTCCTCGTTTACAATAGCGCTGTATCCCATAATAACGCCTTCTTTTTCAAGATGCTGTATCTCTTCCTCGATTTCCTTTTCTGTTGCGCCAAGCATTACAGCGAGCTGCTGATTTGATAGACGTGCATCCTGCCTTAGCAGAGATATAAGTTTGTTTTTCATAAATATATTTCCTTTCATCAAAGTATTTTTACATAGATCGGTTCACGTTCACTGAAGTAACACAAATATGGAAATCCCGCTTCTGATGCTATTTTAATTCCATCAGCAACGCCTTTTCCAACATCATCGGCACAGTGTGCATCTGAACCAACAGTTATCATTTCGCCGCCGTATTCACGATATATTTTAAGAATTTCAAGAGACGGGAAAATCTTACCATATTTCTGTCTAAGTCCAGAGGTATTTATTTCAAGTCCGCATCCATTTTGTGCAAGAGCTTTAAGGCACTCACGAACTTGCTCCTCAAATTCCGCAAAGTCAATATGAATTCCATATTCGCCCTCAATATAGCGCAGAGGATAAGTGATGTGACCGAGTATGTCAAACTTACCCCATTCACATATTTTAAGCAATTCTTTGAAATAACGCTCCATAAGATCGCTCACAGATTCCTTACTGTAGTCCAGAAAGTAAAAGTCTTCTTTGCCGAATATCTCATGAAGGGAAGCGATGACATAATCAAGTCTTGCATCATGTATAACTGATTCCGCAAGACCAAAGTCAAGATGCGGCTGTCCAAGTTCTATACCGTTTATTACGTGTATGCGTGAGCCATATGTGTCTCTTGCAGAACAGCTTTGCTTCATAGCTTTTTCCATTATTTCACTGTAATTGAAAATTTCCTCATCGTTTCGTGGTATAATACCATAGTGTTCTTGAGAGAACCATCTGTTCAATTCGATGTGCTCAGTAATTGCAATAGCTTTTAGTCCCTTTGAGATAGCACTTCTGCAAAGACCTCCAGCTGTTCCTGAGCCATCCGGTGATACGCCTGTATGAGTATGACAATCTATTACTACCATAGAAATTTCCTTTCTTTTTAATAGACCTCCTCGAAAACTTCCGAAGCACCATCTTCCTTGCCTTTTTTGCGCTGTGCTTCGTGTCTCTTCCTTGCATTACACAAAGTAGTGCGGCGGTCGAGTCACTTCGCTCAGCACAAAATATTCTTCGGAATCCGGCACTTCTCCAGTTTCCGAGGAGGTCTAATTTCTTCGCAACAGCGTTTCGGTGCTGCCTTTTTCATTATAACACATTATTTCCGTGATTTCTATACTTTTTCAGAATATTTTTCTCTTCAGAGAATATTATACATTTTGCTTAAAATCATTCCCCGATAATTGAAACAAAGCTGCGTATTATATTTTTGCCTTCATCACCGAAGAATATTGGATAAGGGCATATACCAAACATATTCCTGTTTCTGCTGCAAAATGCAATATTTCTGCCATATTCATCACGAGCAGTGACCAATACATTTTCAGAAAGGCAAAAGCTGCTTAGCGATTTTAAAATATCAGCTCTGCACTCTGCAAATTCAGGCATATTTTTGAAAATACTACATGATCTGTCAAGGCCTGTATTGAACACATTTTTTCCTGTATTTCCGCTGTTTACAAATGATGCTCCAAGATAATTTGCAATAATCTCTGCGCCAAGTCCTATACCTAAAACAGGTGTTTTTTCAGGCAGAATATCAATAATACTGATGCATATTCCTGTATCCGATACATTTCCGCAGCCTGAGCCTATAATTACAGCGTCAGGCGATAATGCACAAATATCATCAGCACTCATTTCATCATTTCTTATAACATTAATATCGCCGCATATATCTGAAGCATACTTGTAAAATTCACGCATAGCAGGATCATAATTATCTATAAGTAAAATCATATTGCAGCCTCCTTTCAATTGGCAATTGCACTAAGCATCGTTCCGGTGATGTACTCTGTAGAAACATATCCGCCTGCATTGTCCTCAATAACTACACAGAATGCTATAGGAAATGATTCGTCATCCACAAAACCTACTAAAAGATTATTCTCAGATGCTCCGTCTTTTATCTGAGCTGTACCGCTTTTTGCTCCTATATTATATCCGACTGCATTGTTATACTTGACTCTTCCGTTTTCAAGCATAATCTCACGGATATATGCAGCAGTTTCCGATGAAAATCCTGCGTCTTCATATTTTGTCTTAGCCTTGTGACTTTCGTTTCCGAACATATTTTTTGAGTATGAAATTAGATATGGAAGAGTAACAGAATTTGAACGATTAGCCACAGCGCTTTGCCACATCATCAACTGACACGGACTTACCTCGGTACGGCTCTGTCCCATACATCCCCACTGCGTATCAAAATTATTAACATCATCAAGCTCTGTACTGCCTCTGAATACCGAAATGCCATCTATTTCAAGCTTTGGCGATTTTGAGCCGTTTACAGAATATCCCATATTTTTATAAGTATCTATCAATGGATCAAGCTGCATCTCCTGTACAAGCTGTGCAAAAAATGGATTACAGCTATTTTGAAATGCCTTGAATATATCTTGTGTGCCGTGTCCATAACTGCTGTGACAATCTATCCTATTGCCGTAATTATTATAATAAGCTCCTCCGCAGCTGAAGCTTTTATTAGAAACGGAATCAAATCCCATTTGTTCAATTGCTGCTGCAAGCGTGGAGACCTTTTGAGTAGAGCCGGGAACAGTTCTGTAGAAAGCCTTGCATATAAGACTTCCAGAAGGCAGACTATCTACATCACCAAAATCAAGTATATTTATATTAGGCTTGCTTACGCAAACAAGAATCTCTCCTGTTTTGTAATTATAAGCTATAGCTGTTCCGTCACGGCTGCCGAATGCATTGTAAACAGTTCTGTTGGCTTCATGATCGAGGGTTGTGTATATGGTGCTTTGTCCATTTTCCATGACACCGAATATTGGATCATAGTTTGAAAGCTCTGTGCGATTTTCAGATACAAGCGTATTAGTCATCATGCCGCTGTCGTCACCTATGAGATTTCCTACATCAATGAAATGATCATAGCTGTAAGTATCCGTATCAGCCTTAGGATCAAACAGAACATCTCCGTTTCGGTCATAAACGCAGCCAAGCGAGACATGAGTTGAATGCTTCATATAGAATGATGCTTCTGTTACTATCTTGAATACGAGGACACACATTCCGGCGAGGAATACTGTAATAAGGAGTTTTGTGAGAAATTCTCCTCTCTTGATACACTTCATATCTTTTTTATTCATGCTGCCATCTCCCTTCGTCTGTTTTTATGAGCAGAGTCAGGACGTCTGAAAACAGGTGATTGTCCCGCTTTAAGCATTCCAGCGAGCATTCCGCTTACCAGCATTGAACTGCCGCCTTGTGATATAAACGGAATAGTAACTCCTGTAAATGGTATAAGATTGCATGAACCAAAGATATTAAGTCCCATCTGAACGACAAATACTGCTGCAACACTCATTATCATCGTTGCATGAAAGTAGCTTTTCGGTTTATTTATCATGGGTAGTATCAAAAGACTTGCTACAAAGAAAATTATCAAAAGAGCGACGAAAAATCCCCATTCCTCGCAAATTGTTGAAAAAACAATATCAGTATCGGCTGCTGCAACATTTATGAGTCTTCCATATCCGGGACCTTTTCCAAAAAGAGCACCTTCAGCAATAGCCATAAGAGCCTGACACTGCTGATAACCATCACCATATGTATCTTTCCATATATCTACAGAAAGTCTGTCTTGTACATATGAAGGTGCTGCCGCCGCAAGCATTGATACAAGAAGACAGCCTAAAGTAATCAAAAATATAAGTGTGCCTTTTGAGAATTTTGCTCTCGGATAGCATATTCTGCAAATAATAGCACATCCATAAGCTGCAGCAAATGTCGGAAGGCTTCCCAGATCTCTGCACCACCATTGAAGCACAAAAATAACAAAAAAAGCAATAGTCAGAGCTATCATTTCTCTTGAAACATAAAATAAAACCAATTTTTTCTTATGATGCTGTTCCATAATAGATGTAGCACATAGAAGAACAAATACAGGCTTCATAAATTCTGACGGCTGTATGCTCATAGAGCCTATGCTTATCCACATACTTCGGCTTCCGGTAAGAAATACAGTTACAAAAACCAAAACTCCAAGCACTAAATAAAGATATTGTTTCACAGCAAGTATACGCATATGATTTCTTGTTAGAAGAAATATTATTTGACAGCATATTAATGCTGCTATGCAGGTGATATAGTGCTTTGAAGCGAAATCTATACTTCCAAAGCATGATTGAAATATTACACTGCATCCCATTATCATTAATAGAAGATAATCCGTTGTATATGTCATCTGCTTATAGAAAAAACGTATGACTAACATATATATTATATCAAGTGAAAAAACAGCTGCTGTCAGCGGCAGAATATCTGCTATTTCCTTATAATTTCCACGAAAAATCACTGCTGCCAGCATAATGGCGTGGGTCATAAGTACAAGTATTGAAATTCTGCCGTATCTCAGTTTATTGTGAAACATATTCTTAAACACGCCTCCTTCTTATAATTGCAGCCTTTGTGCCGAATCGTATCTCATCACGGTCTCCAAGTATCATCTGTTCCTGAACTCTCTTTCCATTGACAAAAGTGCCTGATTTTGAACCGAGATCGATCACACGCCATACACCGTTTGAGACACACAAAACAGCATGATAACGTGAAACGCTCATATCTGCAAATCTTATATCCGCTGCACCGTGTCTGCCAATTATAACCTCATCGGCAGACAGAGGATATCGTTCTCTTGAATCAGGATCTATAAGCTCCATATAATCACTTACCTTATTCCATCGAAGATCCTCAATATGCTTCTCCTCTTTGGCAGATCTAAAAATAGCAAAAACACATATGAATACCATAAAGATAACAAGTGCGCTCATGATAATTGAAAAAGCAGGAAAGCTTCTAAGGCTTTCCAGAATCTTCTGAAAATTTTCTTCATTCACCTAAAATTTCTCCTTTCTTTTTAGCTGTAAAACATATTATATCTTTAAAAAGTATATCTTTCATTATACTACAATGCCAAAAAAATATCAAGTACCATGCAGCATATTTAATAAAAATCATAATGTATGCTTTATTAT
>CAMWPG010000054.1 GCA_947176075.1 uncultured Ruminococcus sp.
TCATATCTCTATTTTATCATATAATTGTTTGATTGTCAAGTTGCTATACTATATCTTCTAAATCACACATTTTTGTTGCATCAATAATATAATTGAAAGTAGATGTATTGATATTAATAATTTCTGGAAAATAATAAAATGTTTCTCCGTTTTCAGCCTTTATTAAATAATCATACTCCGCAAGTAACAATTCTCGGAATTGCTGTACATGGTAGATGAGAATGACAACCTTTTAAATTTACCTCTGTGTGAAGAAAAGGTATATCTTTCATCAGAAGTTTCTTTTAACTTTCCTGTTTTCCAATCAATAAAAGAATTGTTTTGAGCATAAAGTTGAGCTCTCAATACACCTGAATCAATTTTTTTCTTTACACTGTTAAGGCTATTTAAAACCATAGTTTTAAGCTTTTGTTCGCTTTCATGTGGAAACCTGTGCAATGCATCTTCATTTTCCGCCAAAATCGCTTCATATTTACATAGTAGTTCTTTAGCTTTTACACATATTTTATCTCTAAACTGTTTCAAAAACATCAATTCAACTTCTAAGGAAGCTAAACGTTTCTCGCCATGTTCTATGTATCCATCATTTGATTCAAATAAAACAGAATCATTTTTTGTAGACTTATATATAGAATAGAGAACAGTAGCTTTTAACTTGGTGGCACTGCCTTGAATCAGTGAACTCATAGCTTGCAGTATATCGAGAATTTCAGATAGTTCATTATCAATTAAAACCAGCTTTAATCCTGCTGTTTCTTCGTCTGATATTATGTTTTTCTTTAAATATTTTTCACTGCTTTTTACCCATTTCTTATAACAGACATGAGATTCTATTTTCGAAATATACAGACGGCAAGTATCTATATTCTTTTCAAGTACTGGTATATCATGCATAAGGCAAGAAATACAATGATTCAATTTATTGATTTCTGCTATTGTAGACTTATAATCCTGAAGCAGATTCTTTATATCAATACTCCTTGCTTCTGCCACAACTGCTGTTGAATTAACTGTATCATATTCAGAAATTAGTTCTACTGAGGAGGAACTTACAATATTTTTCAATGACATTACATGTCTACGTGAATTATTAGTTTCCTCTTCGAGTCTTTCCTCTTCTTTTGACACGCTTTTTTCACTTGATGTAATAGCCTCACACATAGTGTCAATCATATTAGCAAAAGTTACAATTTCTTCGTACTGATACATTGATATCTACCTTTCTAGTCAGATAATTTCCTTAACTCTTCTACAGCATCTTCATCTCCTAGATCAGATGCTAATTTAAACCATCTTTGAACTTTTTACATATCAGGAGTTTCTTTTTCCATTTCTACAATTCCAAGACGGTACATTGCATGTGCATAATTATCGTTTGCACACGCATTATATAATTCAATAGCCTTATCATCATCTTCCTCAACGCCCTCTCCAAAATAATAACAATCTGCTAAACAACATTTTGCATAATTATTTCCTTGTAATGCTGAAGCTTGATACCATTTAAAAGCCTTTTCATAATCAATTTCTATTGTTTCAGTTCCCCAGTAATAACAATCTCCCAACTCACACTGTGCTGACTCACAATCTTCTTGTGCTGATTTAGTTAACCATTCTATTGCCTTCTTTTCATCAACATCTGTTCCGTGCCCATGCAAATAGCATAGTCCTAATTCACACATTGCTGAAATTTGTCCTTCTTTTGCAGATTCAAGGAACAATCTAAACGCTTTTCTTGAATATTGATCAGATTCTTTTGATAAATATATGCGTCCTAATTGGTACATGGCATCTTCATCTTTCTTTTCTGCTAAAATAGAAAAGAAATCTTCTGCCTTGGCTAAGTCTTTATTCACGCCATATCCTTCGAGGTAGCACAATGCCACATAATAGGTACTCACATCATTGCCCTGCTCATGTGATTTTTGAAATAATAAAAAAGCTTGATCGTTATCATTATCAACGCCTTCTCCATAGAAATAGCAATAACCCAATCTGGATAAAGCAATGGGGTTATTAGTTTTGGAAGCTTTTGAATACCAAAAAAACGCTTCCTCCAAATTCAAATCCAACTCATCTCCATCACTATATCTATCACCTAGCTCGATTTGAGCATCAACATCTCCATCATATGCTTTTGCAATTATTTCTAATATACTATCTTCCATAGATAGCGCCTCATTATAATTCGTCATAGTTTAGCCCAAAGTCTTTCGCAAGTTTCCTAGCTTTGCTAGTATTAGGTTTCATATCATTGCCACCATATTTATAGCAAATAACGATACTATCAGCCGCTTCATCACATCCCAGGCTTAATGCTTACTCGTAAAGTTTAAGTGCCTGAGACATACTTTCCGAAACAATAATTCCATTTTGATAAAATTCGGCAAACAACATTTTAGCAGAAGGATTGTTCAAATCATTGGCTTTTACAAGCCACTCGTACGCAATTTGATATTCTTGGTCAGAGGGTTCATCTTTTTGTAGATATTCCAATGAACATCTAACTTGTGCATCTGATGAGCCTAAATTTGCCGCCTTTAAATATAATTCTTTTGCTAATTGAATGTTAATAGGATAACCACATTCTCCTGATTCATAGCAACAAGATAGTTTATAAATTGCATCTGGAATTTCAAATTTTGCAGCTATCTCCCAACAATAAATTGCCATTTTCTTATTTTCTTTACAGCCAATTCCATTGTAATACAAGTCTCCAAGCATTATTTCAGCATCTGGATAATCCATTAATGCAGCTTGCTCTATCCAATAAAACGCCTTATTATGATCTTGTTCAAAACAATCGCCTGATAAATAACAAGTTCCGAGTGCGAATTTACATTTTCCATCTTCCTTATCTAAACGAGCAGCTTTAATAAAGTACTTTTGTGCAAATTCTAAGTTTTGTGATACTCCCCATCCATTTGCATAACAAGCTCCCAAATCATGAACAGCCAGCGGTATATCATATTTAGCTGCCTCACTAATATACTTAAAGGCTAAATCTAAATCTTTTTCTACAGACGTTCCTTCCAGGTAAAACAATCCAACCTTATAAAGCGCTTCTGGCATTCCTTTTTCTGCTGCTTTACTATACCAATAAAAAGATTGATCCGCATCATACGATGTTCCCAATCCATTACCATAGCATAATGCTAAATTGTGTTGTGCTTCACAATTATCTTGCATTGCAGCTTTTTCATACCACATAAAAGCATTTTCATAATTTTCTTCAATATTCCAACCATTCAAGTAACAATTTCCCAATTCAAGTTGTGCATTAGAATTTCCCTCAAAGGCTTTCATAATCAAATCCTGCATATTCGGCTCTTCAATCATAAATTTACTCCTATTTTTTATTAGTTCTATACCTCAAAGACATTATTGCTTTGAACATATTGTCAAATGACATCATCTTATCATCGGGTATAATACTTGTAAATGCATTATGCAGAAGGTGATATTCTGATTCAAGTTTATCTGCTTCTGCATCTAGTGCATTAGCTATTCCCATTGATTCTCCAAACAACCTATATAAGATTTCACGATGTTCATGTGAAATTACATCTTGTTCAAAATCAACACAAAGAGACTCCTCATAAACCTGAACGAAATTATCCAGATTCCGAATTACATTTTGAAGAGTAGCGTCAATCTCTCTCATATTCTGCGCATGATCAAAATTAATCATTGAATTTGTTTTCAACTCTTTTACTTGTGTAGCCAGCGTCTTAAGAGCATTAATTTGATATTTAAATTGCTCGATCCCAGGAAAAATAGCAGGATTAATCAATTTTGCGATATTCGTAATTACCGATGTACTGAAAATCCTATGATAATTAAATACAAGTGCAATGCGGTCAAGAGTGTAATACATTACGCCAATGCAATAGTTAACATTTTCCTGATTTACAGCCTTATTTTTGAAAAGTCCCATCTTATTTCACTCCATTAATTACTTATTTTTCGTATCGTACAAGGTTGCTATAAACATCCATTCTATACTTCCTGAGCATAACAGAAGTAATCTCTATCAATTAAAGAAAGTCCGCTGATAATAATCGATAGATAAAACGTAAACAAACGCTATTCTGCAAAAAGAACCATAATAACTCGTAATTTATATATTTTTCAATTCAAATCGGGTTTGCCCGCTTTTATCCACACAATTGGATTTCCATAATAGTCCGTTTCATATTTTCCAAAAATTACAGCAATCATATTAACTAAATACTTACACATATCCATTAGCATCAGTGGAATACCAATAACGATCATTGACATAAGTACATGTTTAAAAAAATTTTTAGCTTCATCTAGTGCAAGCTCCTTATTTCCCATCCACAAATGATGTAGCCCAGCATACCCACCTAACCAAAATAGGAATACCAACATAAGTCTTGAACGATACTTTTTCATTATAACTTTCTCCTTCTATATAGCTGATTTTTCTAACATCTACAAGCATCTCTAATCAAGTGTACTGTACCGACAAAGCACAAAAGAGATTGCTTGTAGCATTGTTTATTTAGAAAAGCATATAATGCTGATGAGAACCCAATAAATAACTTTCTTTTTTTCGCAAAATATCCCATTTTGTGAAAGCAACCACAAACACCTATTCAGTTTTCAAGATGCAATTTTTTTCAAAAACTCATTGCGATCCGGCTCATATACTGCTTTTTCTGCTCAAAAGACGAGTGAACGTACCTGTTCAAAGTAATTTCTACCTTTGAATGGCCCAGAATTTCAGATAAGGTCTTGATATCAAATCCAAGTTTCACGCATTTCGAGGCAAACATATGCCTTAAGGCATGAAAATGCACTGACGGCAATTTTACGTTTTTCAGAATGTTTGCAAAACGATACTGCATCGTTCTCGGTTCAACAGGTCTTTCTTCCCCTGAAACAAGGTATTCCTTGGCTTTTCCCCTGAATTTTTCAAGAATCGAAACAACACAGTCTGGTATCGGGATTTTTCTTTTGGATGATTCACTCTTTGGTTCAGCAATTATCAGCTTTGTCTTTGCTTCACCATCCGGAGTCTGTATCCTCTGCATCGTTTTTCTGACGGTCAAAATCCGTTTTTCAAAATTAATGTCCTCCCACTGCAATGCACAGAGTTCGCCTATCCTGATACCAGTAGACATAGACAAGGCGATTCCAAGCGTTGAATGATTGGGATTTTCGGCGATATACTGCTGCAATTTCCCTTGCTGCTTTTCATCCAGCAGTTCAATCTCTGGCTTCTGCATCTTCGGCAATGTAATACCATCCAATGGGTTCAAGAAGTGATAGGTTTTCGAGGCATATTTAAAAATCGATTTCATCACGATAAGAATATCCGAAATATAGCGGTTTGAAAGCCCGGATTTCTGTCTTAAGGCAATAAAGTCATAGACGTCCGTCTCGGTAACTGCGTCTGCCTTCATATCTGAAAATGCCGGAAGTATGTGCTTTTCGGCTTTCATGCGATAATTGGCAGCAGTGGATTCCTTTACTCTGTGTTGAATGCTTTGAAACCATTCAGAGAAAATCTGCTCAACGGTTTTGTAGCAACTTCCACTTAAATCTTGTCTGCGAGCTGAAGTCATCTTATCCTGAACCTCTTCACGGCTGTGACCGAAGAAATACTGAAAACGCCTCTTGCCGTTTTTGCGTTTTCCTCTTGAAATGCGACCTTCGTAACGCCCGTCTTGTCTATGATAGATATTAAATCGTTCCATTCTTGCCTCCTGATTTATTAAATATGCACAAAGAATTAAATTAAATTTCTACAATCCAATTGACGAAATTTGTTGATACAGCTTGACTTTTCAGGGAAAATGTGATATACTGGAGAAAAGCTGTATGTACAATTATATCACCTTTTCACAAAATGGGATATTTTGCGAAAGACTTGTAAGTACCGAATCGTATCTCAAAAAGGATACTATTCGGCTTTTTTGCATCCAAAACGGATTTGTGCCGTCAATCTTGACACCAACCATCAAAACATTGTATAATATTTATGGATTACAGCGTTTGCAAGGCTCATATCCCTGCGTGGCGAGGTCATCACGGTCACCGGTATACTCTTTTTTGTTATGCTCCGCCATTAAATCCACACTTGGACAGTCAGGATAGTGAAACTTCCCGGTATTTCGATTGATGATATAGTCAATGCCTACTACCTCGGTTGTAGTCATAGGCTCAGTATAGGTGACTATCCTATCAACCTCTGAGCCATCACAACCCACGAATAAAATCATCGAAATTACGGCAAAAATCAGAACTACAATTCGTTTCACGAGCATTTCCTCTGGTGAATAGTACCAATCAAAATCACGGATATATCTCTCCTTGCAGGGATTCTCGGCAGATATTTCGTAGAATTCAGGATTTAACGAATTTTCGCTCAGAAATTGACCGTCAGACGCTCCATATATTTGATTTTTTGTTCAAATGACGAGTGAACGTAGCGATTCAGCGTCAATTCTACCGTAGAATGACCCAATAATTCAGAAAGTGCTTTCACATCAAAGCCTAATTTGATGCAAGTCGATGCGAAAATATGACGGAGTGCATGAAAATGAACTGACGGCAATTTTACGTTTTTTAGAATCTTCTGAAAGCGATACTGCATCGTTCTCGGTTCGATTGGCTTTTCCTTTCCTGAAACGATATATTCGCTGTCCTTGCCCTTGAATTTCTCTAAAAATGAAGCCATTCCTTGCGGAATCGGGATTTTTCTGCGTGAAGATTCACTTTTGGGTTCTGTAACGATGAGCTTTGTTTTCTTATCGTCGCCCTGAACCTGCACTCGCTGCATGGTCTTGCTGACGGTCAAAATACGTTTTTCAAGGTCGATGTCCTGCCACTTTAAGGCGCAAAGCTCGCCAATGCGAATACCTGTAGTCATAGAAAGAGCCACCCCAAGAGTGGCTTTGTTCTGATTATGACTGATATATTCCTGCAATTTCGTCTGTTCTTTCTCATCAAGCAACGTAATTTCGGGCATTTTTGCACGAGGCATCTTGATACATTCCATCGGATTGTAAATATGATAGATGCGGACGGCGTACTTGAACATGGATTTCATCACAATCAGCATATCTGATATATATCGATTGGACAAACCAGCCTGCTGCTTGGATTCAATAAATGCATAAATCTCAGTGTCTTCGATGGATTCCGTCGATTTATTGCCAAATGAAGGCAGAATATGCTTGTTTGCTTTCAAATAGTAATTCGCCGCCGTAGATTCCTTGACATTGTGCTTGATGCTCTTATGCCACTCGTTGAAAAGCTGTGTGACAGTCAGCGTACAATTGCATTTTTTACAGCGTTCTTTCGCCATTTTCTCACGGACATCCTCCTTTGTCTTGCCAAAGAAATACTGAAATTTCCTTGTACCGTCGCTTCGCTTTCCCTTGAAATACGTCCTTCAAACCGTCCGTCCCGTCTTTGATAAATATTCATGCCGACCTCCTAAAATTTCATTTGACATATTGACCAAAATGTGCTATAATATTTGCAGTTAGATTTTTCGTAAAATCCTGAATTTTACGAAATTTTTTATGCCCATTTGAGGATATTACTACCTATATTAAGCATTATTTGAGTACAAGTCAATTACCATAGTTCACAAGAATCTCAGGTGGTATTTGTGGATGTTAGCCGCTGAAATAACGTAAATGTGCCGTCAAAAAGATCCTGCCACTGGTGTGATAAGAAAAAACGTAAAATGACCGTCAAAAAATAAAAAATCCCATAGCCGCAGCTATGGGTAAAAAACGCAAATGTGCCGTCAAAAAAGCTTATTCAATATTCAAGACATAAAAAAGCACAGCGTAACGCTGCACCGCTGAAAAAACGTATTTTGAACGTCAATCTACTTTCGGTTTCTTTCCGATCAAGCCAATTATTGCATCATCATCCGTATTCGGATATAATCTCTTCACATGATCATATATTCTCTGCCACGACTGAATCGGTTCTTCCTCATATGCGGAGGTTATCAAATCATATCCCCAGATTTTCTCAGGCGGAAACATAAGTGTCACGCTCATACCGTATTCATCGCCCTTTTTGTTCTTCCGGCGCTGAAAATCCGTGATAACAAGATAAAGCTGCATTTGCAGTCCGGTAATGATGCCGGGATAGTTTTTCAATCCGCCTTTGCCGAAGCCTGCCATTTTCTTTAAATCAGTTGAGAGAATCTTGTCCTGCTTCCAAAGCATTTCACCGTCGCTGTCCTCACCGAGATAATAGTCCATGATGACTTTTTCCCGAAAATTCGCAAGACCGTCCGCATATCTGGAATCAAAATCGTAGCCGTTTCGACGATAGTTAACGAAATATGGCAGCCATTCCTTACTGATAAATCCTGCCTTGCCGCCGAAGAATTTGCCGTATGCGACCTCCTTGCTGCGAGCAATGATCTCACGCCACTCCCACGGATCCTGCTCTGCATCACCCGTCCACCAATGGTCTGAAAAAGTATGTTCCTCCGCAGAAAATCCCTCTATCACGTTTGCAAACAGCGGCAGGAAACCCACCTCATTCACCCAATTGATAAGCTCCTGCCATGTTCGTATTCTATATGGATCATCCCATGCAAGCCCTTTCACGAGCCACGTTCCATTTTCATTCTCCATAAATTCCCCTCACTTTGCGAACCAAAGCCATACAGCTCCGCCCGCCATTTTTTTACAGTCCAACATACGAAAATCCGTCATCAGTGCATCGGAAAACAGTGGTTTATCGTTTTTATCCGCAACGATCGGAGCAACAACAAGGCTTAGTTCGTCAATCAGATTCTCTCGTTCAAAAGCACCGTTGATGATACTTCCGCCCTCAAGCAGCAGCTTTTTGATTGCGAAAATACTGTAAAGCTTATTCAAAGCAACATTCAAATCAATATCATCTTTGCCCGCAAAAATATAGGAAACTCCGATACTACGGTAATAAGCAAGCACTTTTTTCGGAGTATTTTCACATAAAACCTCGATAATATGACAATCATCATAGCCGGGATCTTCATCGTGCAGAATGCTGTCAGTCCAGCTGACAGTGCCATGTCTGTCAAAAGAAACTGCATAGTAGCTGTGTTTCTGCGCAATAAAATCCTCATATGGAATATTCGCACCTGTAAACTCCGACAAATCAGGCTTGAAACCTCCTGTAAAACTGGATTCCATGGTCACTCTACCGCAGGCAAACGCATCACCTTTCAACTGGCGATTGATCTCGTAATAGGTTTCGCTAACTTCCAAAGCCTTTGCGGAATTAAGAAAATCTCCAGTAACCTTGTCATCTATCGAAGTCACCATATGGCAGATGGTAAACGGACGGATTTCGTGTTTTTCGATCCACTGCTTTGCATAGGAACAGCTTGCTGTGATCTCACCGCCTCGCTTATTGATTTCACTGATTGCCATTTGCACCAGCTTCCCTGCAATTCCCTGCCCACGCAGTCTGTCATCTACAAATGTTTTTTGAATATCATAGACATTTGGAGATATTTCAGGGAATATGATTTTAGCAACTTCTTTTTCATTTTCGTCTATTAAGCTGATTTTCGTATAATATATTTTATAGTTCATCTTATTCTCCTGTCAGCTTTACGACAGTATATTCGTGTTTCAACGCTTTTGTAAGTTTGCCAAAAACGTCACTTGTCTTTATTTTCAGACTTGAAGTATTGATACACGGATGACAGCCGAAATATTCCTCGTTCAATAAATCCGAATCCACAAGCAATCGCACCTTATTTTCTGTATCATTCATCAATCCCAGAATCGTTGCCGAACTGGGCGTAAGGTTCAGCAGTTTTAGCAGAGAATTTTCATCTGCAAAAGAGAGCCTTGAACAGCCAAGCTGACCTGTAATTTCCTTTGTTTTAAATGGTTTATCATCGGGCATAACCAGTAAATAAAAGTCTGTTTTCTGTCTGTTGCAGAGAAAAAGATTCTTGCAGATCATAATCCCCAGTGCCTCTGAAACAGCATTACAGGCTTCCATTGTAAATGCTGCCTCATGATCAACTCTGTCATATGAAATTCCAAGCGTATCAAGGAAATCATATGACTTTATTTCTTTCTCCAATCTGCCGCTTATATCAGCAGGTCTGCCTTTCTCTATAATCATAATGTTTCTCCATTCTTTATGAGTGATTCTCTTAATGCTTGCTCAAACGCCATATCCTGTGCTACTGTTCGCTTCGGCATACCTTTCAATCTTCCGCCGCTCTGTCGGATTTTCTTTGAAGCGGCACGAAATTCCAGTAATCCCGAAATATTCTCATTAGTGTATTCTTTTCCGTCCTGATTAAGAACGACTGCTTGTTTGCTCAGGCACATCGCCGCCAGACCATAATCCTGCGTAATGGCAATATCGCCTTTCTGAATCAGATTGACAAGCCAGAAGTCCACGCTGTCTGCACCTTTGTCAACCATAATTTTTTCAGCGTTTTCATGTTCAATTCGATGTGCGGTATCACAGATAATAACGCATGGAATATTGAACTTTCCTGCAATTTTCAACGTATTTCTGACGACCGGACAGCCGTCTGCATCAATATATATTTTCATATTCAGGTTATCCTTCCATGGATAAATAGTACTCATACAAAGCAATAGCATGATGGATTGCAAAGGTTGTGCGGTATTGATACATTTCCAAGTCAGATTTTATCGTGGAAATCGCCGCAGTTACAGTGCCTGGATTTTCTTTTTCTTCCTCATAGAATGTCACATAATCCCCCTCGGTATTTTCATCCGCCTGCACCGCAATTTCCAGATTGCAGTCATTCTTTTCTATGTAGTAGAAAACAGAATTTTCCGCATTGTTCTGCACTTCCGTCACCAATCTCTCGACTGCACTTGCACTGTCACGATATACCATCAGTATCGTATCATTCGCAATCTGCGTAATAGAATCATAAACGTTCCGTGTAACTCCCTCGTCGTCTGTGTAATCATACTGGACAATCCAGAATGGCAGGCAATGGATTACGGACAAATTCTTAGACTCTGCATATTTCTGTGCAGTTTCGGTGAATTTCACTTGCTGGTATCTTGCTGCATCGTTATTCTTCCAGTTAAGCTCCGAGTTTGTCCAAACCTCAACATCCGTGTGCCCTACACAATACAAAGTTTTTTTCACGCCATTTGCGCTGCTAATTTTTGCAAAGATCAAAAAATATAGAGGTTAACGAAAAATGATGACATAATCTCTTGTTTTAAAAGCCACGCAAATTCGGATAATTCCCGAAAATACGTGGCTTTTACTATATACCGATTGGAAAATATTCTCCGTATAATGCAAATTTTTTCTGTATTTTCGCTCATATTTCCAGAATTTTGCACACGAATTTGCACATGTTTTTTCTATTAGTTCGGCAGTAAGATAGAAATTCAAACTACTAATTAAAAAGATTATCAAAATAAAAAA
>CAMWPG010000055.1 GCA_947176075.1 uncultured Ruminococcus sp.
GGACTAACAAGACACGCTATTGAAAATGCAAGCCTTGATTTCATGCCGGAAGAAAGATTTTTAAAAAGATGATTCTCAAACTCCTCAAGCTCTGCAAATTCCAGTATTTTTCTGTAGGTGTCATTCATAAACTCACGTGTATAGCCGAGCATAGCACCACGAAGAAATGTATTCTCTCTTACTGTAAGCTCACCATCAAATCCACTTCCAAGCTCTAAAAGTGATGCTATATTTCCATTTACAGCAAGGTTTCCCTCTGTAGGGATCATTATACCTGAGATCACTTTAAGAAGAGTAGACTTACCAGCGCCATTAGTGCCTATTATACCAATAAGCTCACCCTTTCCTACTTTAAATGAAACGTTTTTAACAGCCCAAAACTCATTCTTTTTATAGGTGCCTTTAATCTTCTGAACTACAAAATCCTTCAGTCCCGTCTCCTTGAAATCTCCTAAAATATAGCGAACAGAAATATTATCTACAATTATTTTATTATGTACCGCTTCCATGTGCTGTTCTCCTTACATATAATATACAAACTTATAATTCAGCTTTTTATATACAATGCATCCTATTGCGAGTGCTGCAACAGCATATACTGCGCATAAACTATGCAGAACAATAGACGGAACCGTCTGATATAAAACAATATTTCTAAAATACGTTATATAGCAATAAATAGGATTGCAATAAAATAGCTTCTGCATTGCCGGCGAAAAAACATCCGTTGTATAAAATACAGCAGAAAGATACATAAGCATAAGAGTGAATACATCATATAAATACTGTATATCCTTGAAAAGCACAAACATAGCTGATAGGATAAAACCAAATCCTATATTGAAAATAAGCATAAACACAATCGGATACAAAAGCATTAAAAAACGCCATGTTATAGGCACACCATCGATAACGACAAACAAGAAATATATTATCAGCGTCAATCCAAAATTTATACAGGATGAAACTTCTTTTGAAAGAAGGAATATATATTTTGGCAAATTAATTTTTTTTATAATATTAGCATTCTGCATCAAAGAATGCATGCCGCTTGTAGTAGATTCTTTAAAAAATGCAAATAACAAATTGCCCGAAAATAAATATATCGTATAATGCTCCATGCCTCTTCCAAAAAGTTTAGTAAATACTATACTCATTACAAGAAGCTGAAACAGCGGAGACAGAACACTCCAGAGCATACCCAAAACAGTACGCTTGTACTTCTTTTTAAAATCACGCTTAACAAGCTCTTCAAACAGAAATTGATGTTTTTTAAGCCTTAATATAGCCTCTTTAAACATAATCCACCTCATTTATATTAATAAGCATGAGCTTCATGCTGCTTTCTGATATATATTTTTCCGATGAGCGTTCACTGTCATATTTTGCTTTAAAGATCACTCTTATCATTAAATAAGCATTCTTGATCTCCGAATCAGGACAGCGTACAGGAAGCATAAGCCTGCTGTCACCGGATTTTATTAAAAGCTCCGGAGAATTAAGTATGGGTAAGCCCAAGCTGCTTATAAAATGATATGATATAAAAAGTTCGGTATTATTCTCAGCATTATCATAAACAGCCTTATCAATTGAAACAGGAACTCTTGTCCATGAATTTGCAGCCATTTTTATATATTCAGGTACATGAAGCATTATTTTGTTTTTATCATCATAGCAAATAACAAATGATGGATATTCTCCTGTTTTTTCAAAATACTCTTTTTGATAGCTGCAAAACACCTCTTGTTCTCTTAGCTGTCGGAGAGCACTTTTTCTGTAAATATCTGCTTTTACAGCATTCTCACTTAAAGTATTTTCATTGTATATATCAGAAAAGTTCTCGAAAATCGCTCCATTCGCATAAAGCTCCTCGTAATAATTTTCAAATATATATTCATCTGGTACATGGTGTATATCCCAGCTCGCAAGATCGCCCGGCCAGCACATTGAAACACTCTCACATGGACTGAACTTATCCGGATAATGATAAAAGCCATAATTAAAATAAGTGCTCCATTCATCATAAGGATTGTTTTCAATACCCTTATGAACAGAGAGCATTTCTCTAAAAATTTTCTTATCTATTATCTGAGGCTGATGAGATGAATATTGCAGTGTTTTATAACCTTGATCAATAAGAAAGTCTCTTGTCCTGAATGCACCATTATCAAAGCTTGTATAATTATTGTATGTTCCCTGCCAATCCCTGAGATCATAGAAATAATATCCCTGATAACGTCCGTTCTTTATAAAAAATTCTTCCGTTATAGGATGCATAGGACGATAATCATCGTCTGTCATTATGAATACATCTTTCAGGACATTTTGCTCTATAAGTTTACAGCGAAGAAAAAAATTTCTTGCCTGATGATCATTCGGAAGTGATTCTCCATTTAAAAGTTCATCATCTGCTATAAACGACAGAACAAGCCTTCCATTATATTTTTCTTTAAATGGCAAAATATTCTGAGACGGGCAGCACACTACAAGTTCTTTTATAAATGGCATAAATGCTTCAATGTATGGCAATGACTTCATTATATCATCATTTCTTGCAGTTAGAACTACCAGCTGCGTAATGCTGCTAAATTGAACGCTGCCTTCTTCCTTTGAAAAACTGCAAAAAAGTTCTGTCAGGTTTGTTTCACAAAATAAACGGCACTCAGGAGCACTTACCTCCATTTCATCACAGAGCAAATAAAATTTGCTTATAGCAGCCTTATCATCAACAATAACACATGAGCTGTAAAAAATAGCAGCGCTTAAAGAATCAATAGCTGACATAATCTCATTATCATCATAATTTTCAGGATGTAATATCGCATCTAAAACGCTGCTGGCAACAAACGAGATAATTTGCACTCCTGAACTTTTCAGTTCCTTGTAAAGATAATTCCTTGACAGCAGCGGCTTAGGCACAGAGTATACAATATCAAAATAAACTGCTCCTGCTTCAATATTACCAAATTGGATCGTTTTTATAATAGTATCAGGAATTTTATCAACAGATGCATCTCTGCTAAGAATACTAAAGCCTTCATTTTTAATATCAGAGCAAATAAGTGATATAAGATACTTTTCATGACATACCATGTTTAAATTTGAAGCTATCCTGATCCATAATGCCTTATCGTCTTTTCCTATGAAGTATGATACATCAGCATAAATATGTTTCATTGCTCACCTGCTCCCAGCATTTTTCGTATATATTTTTTTATTCCAGTTGGAAGTCGTTTGTAAACAGGAAGAAAACGCAGCATTATATTTTTGGAACTGCTGTTGCTTTCATTTTCTATTAGTGAGGAAAAATTCAAAAATCTTTTTTTATTAAAAGATATCACTTCATCAGAATCTCTAAGATCATTTATGATAATTCGCTTGAATTCCCTGTCCGGCAGTGAAAAGCTTTTTTCATAACGTCTTACTTCACTCATATCTGCAAGGCGTCCTAAAAATGCAATATAAGCAATATCAATAAATTCATTATTGGGAACGTTCATTTCAAGCAATTTTAAAGCATCTATCTCATAAGGATCGCTATTTATATAATAAAAAAATGCAGCTTTTCGGCAGTCAAATGTTCTTCCTGAGCCTGATAGCTGCATATTTTTATTTGCTATTTCAAAAAGTCGATTGTAGCTCTCATTATTCATTTATATAACTCCTACATTTTTACCATAGTATAACATATTCAAAATATAATGTCAAGAAAACTGCGGCTCATTACACGCAAATCAATTTTAAAATAAATCCAAATTATGTCAGGCGGCGCTGCCTTAATCTCTCCTAACATCACCCACAGATGTAACCACTCGATATCCTGCGTCACATATTCTTTTTTCAAGGCACTCCCTGCACTGTGCCGACTCTTCATCAGTACATATTTTATTATCATAAAGAGCATATTTTTTTCGCACATTAATCGGTGACAGATTTGGCATAACTACATTTGCTCCCGCTTTAAGTGCCATTTCTCTGCCCTGAGGATGAACAGTTCCCAGTGCAGTGGTTGCAGGTATAAGTGCATGAGGGAACATAAGTCTAAGAATTGCAATAATTCTAAGAGAAAGATAAATATCTCCATTTTCCCTGTCTGAAAACGGCGTATCCTTATGAGTGATATATGTACCTATTCCTATCATATCCGGATCAAGCTTCTGCAAAAAGCGAATATCACTTATAAGATTATCTATAGTTTGATATGGAGAACCAACCATAAAGCCGCTTCCTACCTGATATCCTATTTCTTTTAAAGAAAAAAGACACTTCTTACGATTTTCAAGAGACATTTCATATGGATGCAGCTTTCTGTAATGTCCTTCATCTGCCGTTTCATGCCGAAGAAGATACCTGCTTGCTCCAGCTTTAAAAAATGATTTATAGCTTTCGGCAGAACGTTCGCCTAAAGATAAGGTTACTGCACAATCCGGATATTCAGATTTTATTTTATATACAATAGAACATATCTTACTGTCAGTATAAAACATATCCTCACCGCCCTGAAGTACAAAAGTTCGATATCCTAAAGAATATCCCTCACGGCAGCAAATCATAATATCATTATTGCTCAAACGATAGCGCTGTGCATTTTTATTATCCCTTCTTATACCGCAGTAATAACAATTATTTTTACAGTAGCTTGTAAATTCAATAAGTCCCCTTATATAAACATCCGTTCCATATATTTCTCTTCTAACTTTGTCTGCCGCTGAAAATAAATCGCTTTCAACATCATTGCGTTCAATAAGATCAACAAGGAATTCGCAGGGCAGATCATGATTTTTTCTTAGAGAATCTATATACGGCAGAAAAATATTCGTCATATAGCTATTTTACCTTTCATTCCAGGCAATGCCGCACAAAGATGGTACATAAGATACGCAGTAAAATTTTTCGTCACATTTACTTTGTTTGGTGCTGCCTTTATTATACTGCATTAAGTATACAACATTTGAATTAAAAATGCAAGTCTGATAAAAATGATATAGTATAAAGCCCGTACCAATACGATGTAGAACGTAGTCGGTGTGTATATAATCTTATTGGTACAGGCTCTTATATTATTTTTCCAGAGAAAGCTTCCATTTTACAGGTTTAAGACAAATTCCTATTGGCTCACTCATGGTGCGGCATTTTCTTCTGTCAAGAAAAATCTTCACTCCTACAGCAGCTGCTATAGGTAAAACAATATATACAACTATAAATCCTGCTTTTTTCATATTGAGTCAACTCCCTTTGGAAAGCAATTAATACCAGGATATACTTCTCTGCTTCCAAGCATTCCGGCTATACGAAGAAGTCTATTATACTTAGCTGTGCGTTCCCCTCTGCATGGTGCGCCTGTTTTTATCTGTCCGGTGCCTAAACCTACAGCAATATCGGCTATTGTTGTATCCTCGGTTTCTCCTGATCTATGTGATACAATCACACCATAACCCACACTTTGAGCCAGACGAACAGCATTTACAGCTTCTGAAAGCGTTCCTATCTGATTTGGCTTTATAAGAATTGCGTTACCGATACCATTATCTATTCCATTTTTAAGTTTCTTAGGATTCGTAACGAAAAGATCATCTCCAACCAACTGTACCTTATTTCCAAGACAAGATGTAAGCCTCTTCCAGCCCTCATTATCTTCCTCATCCGCACCGTCTTCTATAGATTTTATAGGATATTCATTGCAGAGATTCTCCCAGTAAGAGACAAGTTCATCGATCCTATATTCCTTGCCGCTTTTAGGAAGATGATATAAACCATTTTCTCCGCATTTCCATTCGCTGGCAGCAGCATCAATAGCAAGTACAAAATCTTTTCCGGGTCTGTATCCAGCCTGCTCTATAGCTCTCAAAAGATATTCTATCGCTTCCCTGTCGCCGCTTAGATCCGGCGCAAATCCTCCCTCATCACCAACTGCCGTACTGAGCTTGTTTTCATTCAAAATTTTCTTCAGCGAATGATACACCTCACTGCACCACATAAGACCCATAGAAAATGATTCTGCTCCAATTGGCATTATCATAAATTCCTGTACATCAAGATTATTGGAAGCATGAGCTCCACCATTGAGAACATTCATCATTGGTACAGGAGTTTTTGATGCGCCAAATCCTCCAAGGTACTGAAAGAACGGTACATGATGCGAAAGCGCAGCTGCCTTTGCAGATGCAATAGACACTGCAAGAATAGCATTTGCGCCAAGCACTGACTTATCGTAGCTGCCGTCAAGCTCAAGAAGAATATCATCAATTTCAATAGGATTTGAAAATGAAAGATCAGTCAGTTTATTTCGTATTTCTTTGTTGATATTTTCTACTGCCTTTCTGACACCCTTACCGCCATATCTACTATTGTCTCCATCACGAAGCTCCAATGCTTCAAATTTACCTGTAGATGCACCACTCGGAACAGAGCATCTACCTCTCGAACCATCTGTCAGCACAACCTCAGCTTCAACAGTAGGATTTCCTCTTGAATCAAGTATCTCACGTCCAGATATTGCCTGTATTCTCATAAAACCAGCTCCTTTTGACTTTATTCTGCCCATATTATGCACAGCATTTTTACTAATATTCAGATTTTGGATTACAAATGATTAGGCACATTTTATATTGACTTTTAGGTTATTTAGTGATAAAATAATAATAACATGAAATAAACCTATTCTATGGAGGATATTATGAAGAAAATTATCTCGTCGATACTTGCGGTAACTGCAATTACTGGAACACTTCTTACTGGCTGCGGAGGTGTTGACAAAGACTTTTCAAGCGATTATGTCGCAGGAATTATGGACGCTTCTTATAAAGGCGAATATAAAGGTTATATGAAAATGACCGAAACAAGCGAAGAAGAAGCTAAAAAACTTTATGATAGCACAGTTGATTATTATACTGATGCAATTACTTATTACTGTGAAGTATACACTGATGATCTTAGCGAAGAGCTTCAGGATGAATATACCACATTTACAAAAGATCTGCTTTCTAAGGCTAAGTACACAATTTCATCTGCTGAAAATGGAAAAGAAAGCTGCTACGTAAAAATATCTATCAAGCCAATAAATATACTTGAGCAAGCAGAATCAGATATTCAAAGCTGTGTAGATGATTACAATAAGATTTTAGAGGATATCGGAGAAGAAGAGCTTAATAATTATACAGAAGAACAGTATATAGAACTTGAAAGCGACTATGCAAAGAATATTCTGGAGGCTTTAAAAAAGTGTGCTGAAAATCTGGAATACAAAGACAGTATCGATTTCACAATGGAGATAAAGATTGATGAAAATGATCTCTATGCTCCTGCAAATGAAGATGATTGGAACACTATTGATGACTATGTAATGGGAATTTACGAATAAAATCAAAGCATGATTAACAAAAACGAGCAGTAGCATAAAGCATCTGCTCGTTTTTATTATGCATCCACTGCTTTATTAAAATTATTTTTTATTTTATGTGATATTTTGATACTCTCATTCGTTATATATATGAAGCGCTTCAATATAAGGAGGAAAGAAGGTGATAACTATAAATGCTGATGAAATGGCAAAAATATACGATAAACATAAAAATTCGGTATATCGTATGGCATTTACATATTGTAAGAATGCTTCCGATGCTGAAGATATAATGCAGGATGTTTTTATGAAACGTTTTGCCAGCAATATAGTATTTGACGATGAATCAAAGGAAAAAAGCTGGATGCTGAAAATTACAGTAAATATGTGCAAAGATATGTTCCGATCACTGCGTTATAAATATTCATTATCGGCAGTTCCACTTGAAGAAGCGGAACTTGTATACGAAACAACTGAAGAAAGTGATGTTTATAATGCAGTAATGAATCTTAAGCCAAAATACAGACTTATTATTCATCTGTACTATTATGAAGGCTATTCTATAAAAGAGATAAGCAAAATCACTGATAAAAGTGAATCTGCAATTCAAACAATTCTTTATCGTGCAAGAAATCAACTGAAAATTGATCTCGGAAGGAACTGCTGCTATGAATATTAATTATTATAAAAATGTCACCGATCGCATAGAACCAAGCGAACAGTGCAGAGAAAGGGTGCTTAATATGAGTAAACGAGAAAATAAAATAAACCACAAAATAAACAAGAAAGCGATTGCTGTAATAGTTGTCGCTGCAGTTATAGGATGTGGAGGAACTTCTGTTTTTGCAGCAAGGTATACAGACGTTTTTAGCAAGCTTATAAACAGAGAACAATCTATAGCCACAAAAGGCGATATCGTTAACTATGAGCCAATCGCAAAGAATGCTAAGGTACTTGATGAGCCTGTTCAAAATGTTTCCACTGACATTTCAGCCGCTATTGACAGTATATACTGTGATGGAAACAATGTTACTCTTGCAATAACAGCTTCTCTGGCTAATGGAAATCCAGACAAATTTGAAGAAATAGCTTTTGATACAACTCTGACTATCGGAGATAAATCATATTCTACACTCAATAGAGAAGATTGTGAATATACATGGCTTATGGGAAATTTAATTCTTGACAATGGAACTGAAAATAACTTTACAGGAAGCATTAATCTTACACTAAGAGATGGATGCAAGATCACAGAATCTGACAATGCTAAACTTACTATGTCAAATATTTCATGTGGTAACAGCTTAGGTGATCGCAAAAAAATTGATGATGATGTTATTTTAGAGTTTGAACTTGTTCCTGATCTTTCTATCGTAAAATCTGCTGCATATACTATTGAAGAGGACGGATTTGTTGTCAATATACATGAGATAACACCGGCTAAAATCACTTGTACTACTGCATACCCCTCCGAATACACCAGTACATTCTTTGATGAATACGGAAATGAGATCCAATATAGTGGTATAGTGGTACTGTGCTATGATGAAGATGGCAATGAAATCCCCTATCTGAATACAGATGATAAAAAGGACGGTCTTCCAGTTGGACTTCTTACAGGTACTGAAAACAACGTTATTACATTTAAATTTGTAGATAAGAATGAAGGTTTAAAATGCCTTAAAGAATTAACTATCGATTTCAGCAAAATTTCCTGATTAAGTGTGCCTTAGCGAATGAAATACGGAATAACTCTATGCGATCAGCGATTTTGCTGATCGCTTTCTTTTTTGTTTTTTAACTTGTTCTGATTAATATTTTATTTGCTCATTGAAATACTGTGATTTTATTATAAAAAACTATTGACAAAATCATATAAATATGATATACTATGATATACTTAAAAAATGAAACCGTTGAGGCGGAGATAAAGGTAATTATGCTTCTGCAGAGAGTTCGGGATGCTGTGATCCGGATGAAAAACAGATTATCAAATGGACCGCTGAGGGTGCAGTCAAATGTACTATGTGTAAGCTATGTGCAGAGTATACTGTGACGTGTTGACATACGTTAGTTGTCGGGGATATTTAAAAGTATCCTGCTAAGAGCATAGCGTATAGCTGTGAATCAAGGTGGCACCACGGATAATGATCTATTCGTCCTTGACAGAAGTCTTTTCTTTCTGTCAAGGGCTTTTTGCTTTTGACAGCATAGACTAAAAACAATCTTATTATAATTATTTTTGGAGGTAAATATTATGAATTACAATGGTCTTGACTTTAATACTTATTTCAGGAATCATCCTGACATTAACGGATATTTTGGCAAGTACGGCGGCTGCTATATTCCGGATGAATTGAAAAAGGCTATGGATGAAATTACAGAGGCTTATTTGACTATTTGCAAATCAAGCAAGTTTATCGGTGAACTTAGAAGAATACGCAAGGAGTTTCAGGGCAGACCAACACCTGTGTCACATCTGGAGCGTCTTTCAAACAGCATAGGTAATGTACAGCTTTATGTCAAGCGTGAAGACCTTAATCATACAGGGGCACATAAGTTAAATCACTGTATGGGAGAAGCGCTTCTTGCAAAATATATGGGCAAGAAAAAGATCATTGCAGAGACCGGTGCAGGTCAGCATGGAGTTGCATTAGCTACTGCTGCTGCGTACTTTGGATTGGAATGCGATATTTATATGGGTGCTGTTGACATCAAAAAGCAAGCGCCTAATGTTGCAAGAATGAAGATTCTGGGAGCTAATGTTGTTGAGGTAACAGACGGACTTCAGACTCTTAAAGAAGCCGTTGATGCAGCGTTTGCAGCATATTCAAAGGAATATAAGGAGTGTATATATTGCATCGGATCGGCACTTGGACCACATCCGTTTCCGCTTATGGTACGTGATTTCCAGAGTGTCGTAGGTATTGAAGCTAAGGAACAGTTCAGAGAAATGACAGGTGAACTGCCTGATGCTGTTGTTGCCTGTGTTGGCGGTGGTTCTAATGCAATGGGAATGTTCGCTGCCTTTCTCAATGAACCGGTTGATATTTATGGAGTTGAACCTTTGGGAAGAGGTCCGAAGCTTGGAGATCATGCAGCAAGTCTTACATTTGGCACAGAGGGTATTATGCACGGATTTAACAGCATAATGCTGAAGGATGAAAATGGAGAGCCAGCACCTGTATATTCTGTTGCAAGCGGTCTGGATTACCCATCATCAGGCCCTGAACACGCATATCTTCGTGATCTTGGCAGAATAAAGTATGATGTTGTGGATGACGAGGAAACTATCGATGCATTTTTCAAGCTTTCCAGAATGGAGGGTATTATTCCTGCAATCGAAAGTTCTCATGCTGTAGCATATGCAATGAAGCTTGCTAAAGAAATGAATCGTGGTTCTATCCTGATAAATCTTTCAGGAAGAGGCGACAAGGATATGGACTATATCATTGAAAAGTATGGTATAAGATAAATTCAAAATTATAGCAAAAAAGAACTGTCTGTATGAACAGTTCTTTTTGCGTTTTATGTTCTTCCGAGGATGTATATTAAAATTATTCTGCTGTATATATTGTCACACCGTCAAATTCAATGCGTTCTATCTTATCAATAAAATTTATCGGACTAATAAATAAACCTGCTGCACTTGCATAATTGTCATCATCTATCAATATGTTCATTCTGACAGGATATATCAAGCCATTTTTCATAACAATATTGAAATCAGATGAAACGATCTTATCATCAACGATTCTGCAATTTTTTAAGAATTTCGGGATTTTTTTGCCGTCCTTATACTGCCATTTCATACGTATTTCATTGAAGCCGAATTCAATATCAATATCAAAGCCATCATCCGTAGTAAATGAATCTGATGAAATCTTATCTTCTCTGCCAATATTTCCAAGATAAATATCCATTCTGATATCACCGTTTGAAATAATAGAATTTGTATCCGTATTGACCGCTTTTTCGCAAATCAGCTCACAATATACATCATCGCTCTGACCTGTCATCCACTCAAATTTATTATATATGCATGGCACTCCATTATTGGT
>CAMWPG010000056.1 GCA_947176075.1 uncultured Ruminococcus sp.
GTGTATAATATTTATAAAATATTAAACGACTTTTTATATAATTTGCGCATTTACTTTTTGATGGCTTTGTTGTATAATATAATTAGGTGGTAAATTATGTAAACGATAGGGCGCTTTTAAATTTAAACAGGAATATTAAGGAGAAATTACCGTGAAGAAGATTTTCAAAAGAATATCAGCGGCTGTGATGGCGGTTTGTATGTCAGCAGCGGTGGCTGTGCCGTTTGGTAATGCTTCAATTACTGCGGATGCAGGAACAGATTTACTAGGTGATGTTAATGGCGATGGAGCAATTGATATGGTTGACCTGCTTATATTACAGAATTATTTGTTAGGTAAGTGTGAGATTACACGATATGGTGCAGCTGATCTTGATTACGATAGCGTTATAACTATGGCGGATGTTTCAAAATTATCAAGATATTTGGCAAATATGATAAAGCTTCCAACAAATATAAACGATATAACTATAGCAAATATGGATTCCAACAGATTTTATGTGATGCATAATTATAAGACAAATCGTAATCGCCTTTACAATTTGAAAGATAATGTTGACAAATTCTCTTTAGAAGATGGAATATCAACATATGCAGATAATATAGATGATAGAGTACGAGCTACTGATACATCTGTTGTTCAGATTTCATCAATTGGAGGAACAGGATTTATTATTGGTGATCATCTTATAGCAACTGCGGCACATTGTGTTTATAATAGTAGCACTATGAGTTTTATTGATGATTTAACAGTTGTTATTCGTGGTGAGCCTTATTCGAATACTTCTAGAGTACTTGCTACATGTAAAGCAGTTGAGGCTCATGTGCCAAGAGATTTTATTTATGATCCTTCTATAACTGATCCTTCACTTATAACTAGTATGTATGATTATGCACTGATTTACGTTGAAGAAGATTTATCTGAATATGGCAAGTTTGATTTGGGTATCCCATCTGATGAGTTTATGAATTTACAGCCTACAGTTACAGTAAGCGGTTTCCCTGACGGTACTCAAAGCAATCCATCTGCTAACAATCAGGCATTATATAAAGCTGATGGTGTAATGCTAAACACTTATAGATATACTAATGTTGATAATGATTATATAGGTAATGGGCAGAAAAAGCGTAATTTCTTTGATTATCAGGTAATGTTAAATGCTTATACAAGTGGAGGAAATAGTGGTGGCCCAATTTATATAACATCATATTTTGCTGGAGAAGAATATCGTACTGTAGTGGGTATTTTAACCAGCGGGGGTACATTTAGACGTGAAGGTGAGCGCGTGGCGAAGCAGACGAGTTTTGGTGTAAGAACAACTACATCATTGCTTAGATTCTATTATAACAATAATTATATTGGTAGTTCAGCCACTTAATGAAAGGAGAATGCATTATGAAAAAATTAAGTAAGGTTTTAGCTGTCGTATCTTGTGCAGCAATTACATTCGCATCATTGGGTTCTGTTAATTCAGAAGCAATTTGTATAATGATAGACAATGTCTTTGAAGCTCCGGAGGGATATACAGAATTTGATGATAAAGGTTCTCTCCAATGGGCAGCAGAATCAAAGGACAACGATGATTATACAGTGTATAAAAAATATTACGAAAATGGTAATGAAGATGTATTGATATACCATGACTACAAATACAATTATACAGTTTTCAATATTGTGAATGCAAAAATAGATATATATGACTCAATATATGAAAAGTATAGCGATAAGCTGAATATGCAGTATTACTATAGAGGAGAACCACCCGTTAAACAGCCCGACTTCGATGTAGAAGCTGTTATATACGATATGTATGACGCAGATGGCTACGTAACGAAAGACCCGTCTAAGATGGAAGATAAGTATGATCTTATTATGGAAATGGCAGCAGAAATGTATGATGCAGGCTGTATTACAGAAGCAACATATAAATCGGTGACTGCTAATCTTGCTATAGGGGAAAGTTCTGCAGCTACAGTACAATTTAAGACAGAAAATCCGACTGAAGAAGAAAAAAGCACTGCATATGATAAAATTCAGGAAGTTATTAGCGACTTTGAAAATGTTGAACTCTTTATTGATGCTCAGGGTAGATATAGAATAAAAACTGGCAGTGAATGTTTTGATGAGCTTTTACCTACTATTGAAGAAGCTTGTCCTAATGTTATTGTTTTTTCTCCAATATATACATTTTTATTATCATCTTCAAACGTTGACAGCGGTTCTGTCGACCTCCTCGCTGCAATCGGTGAATTCGACGGAACAATCACATACGGCGATCTAAATGCAGACGGCAGCGTTGGCATTAGAGATGCAATTTTAATGAATAAGGCTGTTGTCGGAGCGATTACTCTGAACGAAGCTCAGGCTAAAGCAGCCGATGTAAACGGCGATGGAGCTGTAAACGGCGATGATCTCAACATTCTTCTGAATTTCCTTGTGAATAATATTGATACACTGCCCGCAGATAAATAAATTTTGAAATATAATAAAATCGGCTTGCATTATATGTGAGCCGATTTTTGTATAAATACAAGTAATATACAGAAAAGCACACTGATTTATGCAAAAATAATGCATGAATTGCATATTAAGCCCTGAAATAAAAATATTTTGCGTATATTTATGCAAAACCCTTGACATTTCGGAAAAAGCGTGTATAATAAGAATCAGAATAAAAAATAACTGCCAATGAGCAGTAATACTATAAAGAATATACGAGGAGAAATTATTATGGCAAAGGAAATTAAAAAGGTTATTCTGGCATATTCCGGCGGTCTGGATACTTCTATTATCATTCCGTGGCTCAAGGAAAATTACAACAATTGCGAGGTTGTAGCTGTATCTGCTGACGTAGGTCAGGGCACAGAGCTTGACGGTCTGGAAGAAAAGGCTATCAAGACTGGTGCTTCTAAGCTTATCGTACTTGATCTCAAGAAAGAATTTGTTGAGGATTATGTATTCCCGACAGTTCAGGCAGGCGCTGTTTATGAGAATCGTTACCTGCTGGGTACATCATTTGCTCGTCCGATCATAGGTAAGAAGCTGGCTGAGATCGCTCTCGAAGAGAATGCTGACGCTATCTGCCACGGTGCTACCGGTAAGGGTAATGACCAGGTTCGTTTTGAACTGGCTATCAAGGCTTATGCTCCTGATATGAAGATCATCGCTCCTTGGAGAGAATGGACTATCAAGAGCCGTGACGAGGAAATCGACTATGCAGAAGCTCACGATATCCCGCTGAAGATCAACCGTGAGACTAACTATTCCAAGGACAAGAACCTGTGGCATCTGTCTCATGAGGGTCTGGATTTGGAAGATCCGGCTAATGAGCCGCAGTACGAGAAGGAAGGCTTCCTGGAAATGGGCGTATCCCCGATTCAGGCTCCTGACAAGCCCACTTATGTTTCTATCCACTTTGAAAAGGGTATTCCTACAGCTATCGACGGCAAGGAAATGGGCGGTGTAGAGATCATTGAAACACTGAATAAGCTCGGCGGCGAGAATGGTATCGGTCTGGCTGACCTCGTTGAAAACCGCCTTGTAGGTATGAAGTCCAGAGGCGTTTATGAAACACCCGGCGGTGCTATTCTGTACCACGCTCATGATGTTCTGGAAACAATTACTATTGACAAGGAAACTGCAAGAATGAAGCAGTATATCGGCATTAAGTTCGCTGATATCGTTTACAATGGTCAGTGGTATACTCCTCTGAGAGAAGCACTGACAGCTTTTGTCGATGAAACTCAGAAGACTGTTACAGGTGATGTTAAGCTGAAGCTCTATAAGGGCAACATCATTAATGCAGGCGTAACTTCTCCATATACTCTGTATGATGAAGAGGTTGCTACTTTCGATGCTGAAGACGTTTACAATCAGAAGGATGCTGAGGGCTTTATCAACCTGTTCGGTCTGCCGATCTGGGTTAAGGCAAAGCTCGATCAGAACCGTGGCAAGTAATTAGTCTTATATCTTATATTATAAGAAAGAAGAAGGCGGCGCCGTGCCGCCTTTTTTCGATTGAAATGGAAAGGAAGAGACGAGATGGCACTTTGGGCAGGAAGATTTTCCAAGGAAATAGATGAAACAGTAAATGCATTCAATTCCTCCATAGCATTTGATGCAAGAATGTATAAGCATGACGTTCAGGGCAGCATCGCTCATGCAGCAATGCTCGGCAAATGCGGCATTATTACCGAAGAGGACAGCGAGACTATTATCAAGGGGCTTAAAGAAATTTTAGCGGATATAGAATCCGGAAAGCTTGAATTCGATCCTACGGCTGAGGATATCCATATGTTCATAGAAGCTGAACTTACAAAAAGATATGGCGATATAGGCAAGAGACTTCATACCTCACGTTCAAGAAACGACCAGGTTGCACTTGACCTGAGACTTTATCTCCGTGACGAGATCGCAGAAATAAGAGAAATGGTGCATAAGCTCTGTGAGGTTCTTATTGACCTTGCTGAAAAGAATACTGAAACAGTAATGCCCGGCTATACACATCTCCAGAGAGCGCAGCCGATAACCTTTGCCCATCATCTTATGGCATATGTTCAGATGTTTATTCGTGACCTTGGCAGACTTGACGATACAGCTAAGCGTATGAACGTATGTCCGCTCGGCAGCGGCGCACTTGCGGGTACTACATATAACATTGATCGCAGAATGACCGCAGAACTTCTCGGCTTTGACGCACCTATGGCAAACAGCCTTGATGGTGTTTCCGACAGAGACTATTGCATAGAGCTTGGCAATGCTCTTTCTATTATAATGATGCATCTTTCAAGATTTTCTGAGGAAGTAATTCTCTGGTGTTCATGGGAATTCAAGTTTATTGAGCTTGACGATGCCTATGCTACGGGCTCATCTATAATGCCGCAGAAGAAAAATCCTGATATTACAGAGCTTATACGTGGCAAGACTGCGAGAGTTTACGGCGATCTTAATACTCTTCTCACTATGATGAAAGGTCTGCCGCTTGCATATAACAAGGATATGCAGGAGGACAAGGAAGCAATTTTTGATGCAGTAGATACAGTAAAGCTTTGTGTCAAGACATTTATTCCTATGATGGAAACACTTACAGTAAAAGCCGATAATATGAGAGCTGCTGCGGCAAAGGGCTTTATCAATGCTACAGACTGCGCAGATTATCTTGTTAAAAAAGGAATGCCTTTCCGTGACGCTTACAAGATCTCCGGAACGCTTGTTGCAGAGTGTATTTCCAAAGAACTTACGCTTGAAACATTGCCGCTTGACGAATACAAGAAAATGACTGAACTTTTCGATGAGGATATATATGAGGCAATAAGCCTTGAGACCTGCGTAAAGGGCAGACTTTCACAAGGCGGACCTTCTCCTGATGCAGTGACCGCTCAGATAGAGCTTGCAAAAGCACAGCTGGAAGTGTAAAACGATGTTTAAAAGACAGTTTAAATTTATAATATGTCTCTGCCTTATTGCGGTGCTTATTTGGATATTTGGTGAGATACTCATTGCATTGGTGCTGGATCTGAGTTCAGTGTTATCATGGATATGGGCGATGCTTATGCTGGCAGGGACGTGTGCATTCAGCATATGGAAATGTCCGAGAGAATAGGGAGGAATAACAAATGGCAGTAAATGTTTTTATTGATGGACAGGAAGGAACTACCGGTCTGCGTATACTTGAACGTTTCGTAGGCAGAGATGATATAAATATCCTGAGAATAGACCCGGAACTGAGAAAGGATGCCGCTGAGCGCAAAAAGCTCATTCAGGCAAGTGACTTTACAATACTTTGTCTGCCTGATGCAGCTTCCAGAGAGGCTGTAGAGCTTGCAGGTGACGCTCCTGTGCGTATAATTGATGCTTCTACCGCTCATAGAACAAATCCCGATTGGGCTTACGGCTTTCCGGAATTGTCTCCCGTACACCGTGAAAAAATTGAAAAATCATCAAGAGTTGCTGTTCCCGGCTGTTATGCAAGCGGCTTCAATGCTCTTGCATTTCCTATGGTTAAAAGCGGTCTTATGCCGGCGGATTATCCTGTTCAGTGCTTTGCGGTTTCAGGCTACAGCGGCGGTGGCAAGAAGATGATAGCTGAGGTCGAATCTCCAGACAGTGTGCCTGAGGTTCATAGTCCGAGATTTTACGGTCTTGCAAATAATCATAAGCATCTTCCGGAAATGCAGGCAATATCCGGACTTACAACAAAGCCTATGTTTACGCCTATAGTTGATGATTACTATAACGGCATGGTTGTATGTATTCCTGTGCAGTCTGCTGTTGCAAGGATGAATGTTTCTCCGAAAAAAATACATGAGATGCTTAGCAGACACTATAAGGGAAGCAAATTTGTAAAAGTAATGCCGCTGCTTGAAGGAGCAGATCTTACAGCACTCAGAATCAGTTCCAACGATCTGCGTGATACAAATATGATGGAAATTTTTGTGTGTGGCAGCGAAGGACAGGTTCTTCTTTGCGCAAGGCTCGATAATTTGGGCAAAGGCGCTTCCGGTGCGGCTGTTCAGTGCCTTAATATTATGATGGGCACAGATGAAACAAAGGGACTTCTGTAAGCTCCCGGAAAGGATGAAGCTTTATGAAAGATATAAAGAAAGTAAACTATGACGGTTATAAATATATTGACGGCGGAGTATGTGCGGCAAAGGGCTTTTGCGCAAACGGACTTTACAGCGGAATAAAAGAAAATCCTTCTAAGAAGTTTGACTTGTGTCTTGTAGTATCAGATGTACTTTGCAATGCAGCCGGTGTATTTACTCAGAATAAGGTTCAGGCTGCACCTGTAACTGTTTCTAAAAAGCATCTTGAAGCTACAGGCGGTAAGGCTCGTGCATTTATTTTAAACTCAAAAAATGCCAATGCCTGCAATCCTGACGGCATAGAAAAATCAGAGAAAATGTGCAGCTTGGCAGCAGAGAGGCTTTGCATACCGTCAGAGCAGGTGCTTATCGCACAGACCGGTGTTATTGGTCAGACTATGCCTATAGAACCTATTGAAGATAATATTGACTCTCTTGTATACGGTCTTTCCTATGACGGAAACGAAAAGGCAGCTATTGCAATTATGACAACAGATACTGTTAAAAAGGAAGTTGCTGTTGAATTTACCGTAGGCGGAAAAATTTGCCGCCTTGGCGGTATGGGCAAGGGCAGCGGTATGATATGCCCGAATATGGCAACTACTCTCAACGTTATAACAACAGATTGTGCTATAACCTCGGAAGTGCTTAAGAAAGCACTTAGCGATGTGGTAAAGATAACCTATAACTGTCTGTATATTGACGGAGATCAGTCTACAAATGATACCTGTGCTGTTATGGCAAACGGTCTTTGCGGAAATGATATTATTGATACTGAAAATGAGGATTATGCCGTATTTAAGCAGGCTCTCTACATTGTAATGTCCAATATTACAAAGATGCTTGCAAAAGACGGTGAGGGTGCAACAAAGCTTCTGGAATGTAATGTAAGCGGAGCTAAAACTGAAAATGATGCACAGGCTATTGCTAAAAGCGTAATTGCATCAGATCTGCTTAAATGTGCAATGTTCGGTGAGGATGCCAATGTAGGACGTATCGCCTGTGCCATTGGATATGCAGACGCTGATTTTGATATTACAAAGTTCTCTGTAGTGCTTGAATCCGATAAGGGCTGCGTGAAATTTTTTGAAAACGGCGCAATACTGCCTTTTTCAGAAGAAGAGGCTGCTGTTATGCTCAGCGATGATGAGATAAAGATAAATGTTATGCTCGCAGACGGTGCTGAAAAGGCAACTGCATGGGGCTGCGACCTTACGTATGAATATGTAAAAATTAATGGAGATTATCGTACCTGAAAAGAGGATACATAAAATGGGAGATATAAAAAATAATATTCGTGCTCAGGTGCTTGTTGATGCACTGCCGCACATTCAGAAGTATAATAATAAAATCGTTGTTGTAAAGTACGGCGGAAATGCTATGACAAATGAGACTCTCAAGCAGGCTGTTATGAATGATATCGTTCTGCTTTCTCTTGTCGGCATAAAGGTTGTACTTGTACACGGCGGAGGTCCGGAGATAAACGATATGCTTAGAAGACTTGGCATCGAAAGCAAATTTATCGGCGGACTCAGATATACAGACGCTGAAACTGTTGAGGTTGTAAAGATGGTGCTTGCCGGAAAGGTAAACAAAGATCTTGTTACACTTCTTGGGAGAAGTCATGGTAAGGCACTTGGACTTTGCGGTACAGACGGCGGAATGCTTCTTGCACAGCGCAAGGAAGGTGCAAATGGTGAGGATCTCGGATTTGTGGGCGATATCGTAAAAGTAAATGAAAAGCCTATTCTTGATGCCCTCGAATGCGGCTATATTCCTGTTATTGCAACAGTTGCAACAGATGAATTTGGTCAGAGCTATAATATAAATGCAGATACAGCAGCTGCAAGAATTGCAGCACAGCTTGGTGCCGAAAATCTTATTCTTATGACGGATATCGCAGGACTTCTCCGTGACAAGGACGATCCATCTACGCTTATTCCATTTGTTCATGTCAGCGAGGTTCCGTTCTTTAAGAGAAAGGGCGTTATTTCGGGCGGAATGATTCCAAAGATCGACTGCTGTGTTGAAGCAGTCCGCAGAGGAGTTAAGAAAACTGCTATTATTGATGGAAGAGTGCCGCATTCAATTCTAATTGAAACTCTGACAAACGACGGCATCGGTACACAATTCCGTTAAACACTGAGAATATATTATGGGAAAACAACGCTGTCCGCAGTGCGGAAAGAAGTTTGATTTTGAACTCAGTGGCTGGATTTGTCCTGAGTGTGGATTGGTCATTCTTGGAAGCACAGAAAAAAAGTTGTTTCAGAAGAAAAACAGGAAAATTGAATTTGATAAGTATGTTAAGGAAAAGTTTTTTGGAACACTTATCAATTGCGCATTGGTCTTTATTTTGTTGCTGGGAATCGGTATTTCTGTAAAAATTCCGAATCTCGTGCGTGAGCGTAGGATTGCAGAAAAGGAAGCTGAAATTATAAAAACATCGGCAGAAATGGGAAATGTAATTTCCATTGCGCCGTATACGCTTAAGTTTACGCAAGCATTTGTGCCTGATTGGGATATACTGCCTAAACTTAACGGTATACATTATCTTGCAGTAGATTTTGTCACTGCCGGAAAGAATCAAGAAAGTGTTCTAAAAAATTTAAGCGATATTGCATGGGTATGTCTGCATGATGTAGGGGCAGATTCATATCTTGTGCCGCAGGGTGTATATCATCTGACTGGCAGCGATGCAAATCAAACTGAGCTGCGTCATATGAATGTGACCAGTGAGCTTGATAAAAAAGAAGGCACACTGATTTTTATAGTTCAGTCACCTGATAGAGAATATGATTTGTGTGTGTTTACGGGTAATGAATCTGAGGGATATGGACGATATGATATTTCGGTAAATGAGCAGTACACTATTCCGATTAAGCTTACAGATCAGAGGACGGTGACCGGTTCATGAAGCAAAGCGGAAAAAAATTACGGGGCATATTTTCATGGATAATTGGAATATTGTTTTTTGTAGAAATGGTCGCAGTATTTGTTATATCTGAGTGGGAAGGTGACCTGAAAAGAATAGAGCCGAAGCTGCGCATTGAATCCGCACAGTGGATACCGCCGCAGAAGAATAAGACTGATGATTTTGGAGAGATTTTTATAGCTGTAAAAAATTGCAGTGCAAAGCCTAAGTGCTATATTCCAAATTTGTTATTTATGAACAGTGATGATCAGGACGCTTTTGGAGAAACGCTTATTCCTAATAGGTATTATGATAGTCTTAGTGCGGAAAGTGCTGTTGATTATGGCAACAGTGAGATGATACCTCCAGGTGTAACGGTTGATGTGCATTATCCGCTTACGGAACAAGATGCACGTGAACTTGATGCAATGATCCGAGCAAATGATACAGTTTATGTACGTCTGTCAGGGTACATATCGGAGGATAAAACTTATTACAAGCTGCAAATGCAGCAGGAGGAGGAATAAATATATGACAACACAAGAAAAACAAAATGGCTCTGTCATGGGAACATATGGACGTTTTCCAGTGGTTCTTGAATCAGGCGCAGGTGATACCTGTACTGATGAAGCAGGCAGGAGCTATATTGATTTTGGCAGCGGCATAGGAACATCTTCCCTTGGCTACTGCAACGAGGCTTGGACAGAGGCAGTATGCACACAGGCAAAGAAGCTCCAGCATACTTCAAATCTCTATTATACTAAGACTCAGGCTGATTATGCCGAAGCGCTTTGTAAGGAGACAGGCTACAGCAAGCTTTTCTTCTGCAACAGCGGCGCAGAATCAAATGAATGTGCTATAAAGCTTGCAAGAAAATATAGCTTTGATAAATACGGCAAAGGACGTCATAATATTATAACACTGATAAATTCTTTCCACGGCAGAACTATGTGTACCCTGTCCGCAACAGGTCAGGAGGTTTTCCATAACTATTTCTTTCCATTTATAGAGGGATTTCGTTATGCCGCTGCAAATGATATAGACGATCTTAAATCAAAGATAGATAATACAGTATGCGCAGTTATGATGGAATATGTACAGGGCGAAGGCGGTGTTAATGCACTTGATAAGGCTTTTGTAGACGCTGTTTATGAGATATGCGCTGAGAATGATATTCTTGTGATAGCGGACGAGGTTCAGACCGGCGTTGGCAGAACAGGTACATTCCTTGCCGGCGATCAGTTTGGTCATAAGGCTGATGTCACCACTCTTGCAAAGGGTATTGCAGGTGGTCTGCCTATGGGTGCGTGTCTTGCAAATGAAAAATGTGCAGATGTTCTTGATAAGGGCGCACATGGTTCTACATTCGGCGGAAATCCTGTATGCTGCGCTGCTGCCGGAGCGGTTCTCAAAACAGTGACAGAAAAGGGCTTCCTTGACGAGGTGAACAAGAAGGCTGCATATTTCCGTGAAAAGCTCAGCACTATGGATGGCATTAAGTCTGTTAGCGGTATGGGGCTTATGATAGGAATAGAGCTTGAAAACAAGACGGCTCTGGAAGTCGCAAATGCTGCTCTTGAAAAGGGACTGCTCGTTCTAACGGCTAAGACAAAAATTCGACTTCTGCCGCCGCTTACTATTACATATGATGAAATAGATAAGGGACTGGCAATATTTAAAAGCGTAATAAAATAAAATTTAGCAGGATCTTGTTTTCATAAGATGCTTAACCTGCTTTTTAGATAAATTTTGTTTGCTGCATATTAACATAAAAGGAGGAAAAATAAAAAAATGAAAAACTTACTTAAAATGCTCGACCTTAGCAGAGAA
>CAMWPG010000057.1 GCA_947176075.1 uncultured Ruminococcus sp.
AATTTATCGTGATATGATATATAATTAAATAAATGCAGTTGAAATAATTGTATAATTTAACATTGTGCTAAAAATATGAATAGGAGCAAAATACTATGAGTAACTCAACTATCAAAAAAAACATAGCGCTTGCAGGTCATGCGGGTTCAGGAAAAACTACCTTATGTGAAGCTCTTCTTTACAGAAGCAGTACAACAGAACGTATGGGAAAAATTGCAGAGGAAAATACTGTTTCTGACTATACGGCTGAGGAAATGAAGAGAAAGTCATCTGTATATACATCAGTAGCTGCTATGAGCCTAAAAAATCTTGATGTAAACCTTATCGATACTCCAGGTATGCTTGATTTTGCAGGAGAAATGGTTTCCGGTATATATGCAAGCGATTGTGTCATGATTACTGTTTCGGGCAAATCAGGAGTAAGAGTAGGCACACATAAAGCATACGATCAGGCTGTAAAAATGCAAAAGCCACGTATGTTTGTCGTAACAAAGCTTGATGATGAAAATGCAAATTTCTATAACGTATTTACTGAGCTGAAGTCTGAATTTGGTTCTACTGTATGTCCTGTTATCGTTCCGGTTATTGCAGATCGTAAAGTAGTGTCGTATGTAAATCTCATTGAAATGAAAGCCTACACATTTGATGAAAGAGGCAAAGCAGTTGAAACAGCTATGCCAACAGCAGAGGTTTCAGAAAAAATGAGTTATCGTATCGATGGTCTCATTGAAGCATTTTCAGAAGCTGTTGCGGAAACAGATGACGATCTCCTTGAAAAATTCTTCTCGGGAGAACCGCTTACCGAAAAAGAACGTATAGATGGAATTCATAAGGGCATATGTGAAGGTATTATCACACCTGTAGTATGTGTTTCTGCTCAGACGCTCGGTGCAGTAGAACTGCTTATGAGAGAAATGGATTTGCTCATTCCAGAAGCACCAGAAAGCATTATCACAGCAGATGCTGAGGAGATCTCCTGTTCTTCTGATGATCCTGCTCTGGTTTATGTATTCAAAACATCTGCTGATCCATTTGTTGGCAAGATGTCATATATGAAAGTGCTTTCAGGATCAATAAAGAGCGGCATCGAGCTTATAAATGCTAAAACAGGCAGCAGTGAAAAGATAGGAAAACTTATTTCACTTGTAGGAAAGAAGCAGAAAGAGATTCCGATTGCTGTCAAGGGTGAGATCGTTGCAGTTACTAAGATGAATGTAAATACAGGCGATACACTGTGCCATTCTTCAAGAGTAGCTATGCTTGAATCCCCTGAATATCCTACCCCAAGCTATAAGATGGCTGTTGCTCCGGCAGCAAGAGGTGACGAGGCGAAGATTGCAAACGCAATGCAGCGTATGTTGGAAAGCGATATGACTTTAAGCTATGACCAGGATCCTAACACAAGAGAAATGATACTCGGAGGTCTGGGCGAACAGCATCTTTTAGCCGTTGCATCACAGCTCAAATATGATTTTGGAGTGGAAATCACACTTAATATTCCTAAAATCGCTTACCGTGAGACCATACGTAAAAAGGTAAAAGTTCAGGGAAGATATAAAAAACAATCCGGCGGTCACGGTCAGTTCGGTGATGTATGGATCGAATTTGAACCTTGTCTGTCAGATGAGCTGATATTTGAAGAAAAGGTATTCGGCGGTGCTGTACCTAAGAATTTCTTCCCGGCAGTTGAAAAGGGTCTTCAAGACAGCATAAAGAAAGGAATTCTTGCTGGTTTCCCTGTCGTTGGTGTAAAGGCTATTCTCGTTGATGGTTCATATCATCCAGTTGATTCTTCTGAAATGTCCTTTAAAACCGCTGCCTCACTTGCATATAAAGAAGGTATGCGTCAGGCTGATCCAACATTGCTGGAACCGATCGGCACTTTAGAGGTTTGTGTTCCTGATGAGAATACAGGTGACATGATGGGAGAACTTAATAAGAGAAGAGGAAGAGTTTTGGGTATGAATCCTTCTGAAAAGTTCAAGGGTATGACTGATATCATGGCAGAAGTGCCTATGCGTGAGATGAGTGATTTTGCTCTGCTACTCCGTCAGATGACACAAGGCAGAGGCGAGTTTACATTTGAGCCGGTACGCTATGAACCGCTGCCTCCACATCTGATGGCAGATGTAATAGCTTCCTGTGCAATAAGCGCTGAATAATTTTTTTAAAATAGGAGCTGTTGCAGACATAAAATTGCAGCAGCTCTCTTAACGTAAATTGAATTTAGAACTTGTTCTCATAGGATTTGTGCATGGATTTTCGAGCATAATTTTGACGAGGGCAAGGCGAAAAAGCGAAAGCATACTGACGTATGGTGAGCTTTTTCAACACAGCAATCGGCAAAATTTTCCGAAAAGACAGGTGCAATATCCTATGAGAACAAGTTCTTAATGCTTTTGCTTATAAATAATAGTAAATAATAGAATTTTGGCGTATAATATTTTGTAGTGTATTAGCTGCTTTAAGCAGCAGATCGGAGGTTGAAAATATGCCTAAATATTCATGTTTTGATAACCGAGAATTGTCTTGGCTAAAATTTAATCATCGTGTTTTAGAGGAAGCCTGTGACGAACGTGTTCCATTATGTGAGCAGCTTTCATTTCTTTCTATATTCCAAAGTAATCTTGATGAATTTTACATGGTTCGTGTCGGTTCGCTTTTCGATCTTCCTGCCGATGAAAAAGAAAATAAGACATATATGACCAGTTCTGAACAGCTTCGTGCCATTTTTAAAGAATCAAGAATTTTGCTTCATGAAAAAGATATGATATACGCAAGACTTTGCGATGATCTAAAAAAGAATGGTGTAGAAATAGTCGATTTTCATTCAATTGCTGAGACAGAAGCAAGCTATCTTGAACGATATTTTAAAGCTGAAATAGAGCCTCTTCTATCACCTCAGATAGTAGGCAAGAAGCAGCCTTTCCCATTCTTACAAAATAAAGCAATATATGCAGTTGTTGTTCTTGAAAAGAAAGGCAGTGAAAAACTCGGCATAGTTCCATGTACCAGCGCTGTAATACCGGAGTTTATACCTCTTCCGGGAAATGCTCATAGATTTATTTTGTCGGAGGAACTGATACTTCATTTCATGCCGGATATATTCTCACATCATACCATAAAAAGTAAAACTCTTATACGAATCATCAGAAGTGCTGATATTGATACTGAAGAGGATAATATGGGTGAAGAAGAAGATTATCGTAAGGCTATGGAAAAGCTTATACGCAAGCGTAGCCGATTGCAGCCGGTAAAAATGGAATTCTCACGTCTTATGGATCCTGCGGTTATTTCAAGACTTTGTGAATATCTGAAACTTGACGAATCACAGGTATTTCATTCAGAAGCACCGCTAAAGCTGTCATTTATTTTTAAAGTTCGTGATATGCTGCGACATAACAAAGAACTTTTCTTTAAAAGACGAGTTCCTCAGAAGCCTGCTGATATTGACCCGTCAATGTCTATGATTTCTCAGATAGAGCAAAAAGACAGATTCCTTTCCTTTCCGTATGAAAGCATAAAACCATTTCTAAAGCTTCTCAGAGAAGCAAGCATTGATTCAAATGTCGTTTCAATAAAGATGACTCTTTACCGTGTTGCAACCAATAGTAAGGTTGTAGAAGCACTTATAGAGGCAGCTGAGAATGGTAAAGATGTAGTAGTGCTCGTGGAGCTGAGAGCAAGATTTGATGAAGAGAATAACATCGAATGGTCAAGACGACTTGAGGATGCAGGCTGTCGTATTATTTATGGTCTGGATAAGATGAAAGTACACTCAAAGCTATGTCTCATAACAAAGAAAAATGATAATGAAATTTCCTATATCACCCAGATAGGTACTGGAAATTATAATGAAAAGACCTCTGAAATATATACTGATTTCTCTCTTATGACAGCAAATGACGAAATAGGTCTGGAGGCAAATCAAGTTTTCAATGCTCTTTGTCTCGGACAGACTGTAACAGAAACAAAACATCTTCTTGTAGCGCCTAACTGTCTGCAAAATAAGCTTATATGCATGATGGAAAATGAGATTGCCAAAGCTAGAGAAGGTAAACCTGCATATATAGGCATAAAAGCAAATTCCCTCACTGATAAGAAGCTTATAAAGAAGCTTATAGCTGCTTCATGCGCTGGTGTGAAGATAGATATGATAATCCGAGGAACGTCATGCCTTGTAGCCGGTGTGCCTGATGAAACAGAAAATATCACTATCCGCAGTATTGTCGGACGCTTTCTTGAACATCATAGAATATATATGTTTGGAAGCGGTGATGAATCTAAGGTATATATTTCATCAGCAGATTTCATGACAAGAAATACACTAAAACGTGTTGAGATAGGCGTTCCAGTAATGGACACAGGAATAAAGAATCGTATAATGAATATATTCCATCTTATGATGCAGGATAATGTCAAAGCAAGAATTCAACAGCCAGATGGCACATATCGCCATGCTGTTGCTTATGGTAAGGAAATAAATGCACAGGAACAGCTTTATGATGAAGCTTATATAAATGCACCTAATGCTTATAACTAAAATAAAAAGCCGCTGCAATTTATTCAAGCAGCGGCTTCTTATTTTAATATTAAGTTAAATCAACGTAAAGCTTTAATTAGAAAGCCTTGCCAACAGAACCGAAGAGATTCATCTTCTCTTCAACCTTGGCCATAATTGCTTCGTAACCAGGCAGGAGAAGCTTTCTCGGATCAAAGCCCTTTCCTGCAAGATCCTTGCCTGCTTCGATGTACTTTCTTGTAGCTTCAGCAAATACCAGTTGGCACTCTGTGTTTACATTTATCTTTGCAACGCCCAGAGAAATAGCCTTGAGAATCTGATCATCAGGAATACCTGTACCGCCGTGAAGTACCAGAGGCATATCACCTACTGTATCCTTGATAGCAGCCAGAGTTTCAAAAGACAGACCTTCCCAGTTTTCAGGATATACGCCATGAATATTGCCTATGCCTGCTGCCAGAATATCAACTCCCAAATCAGCGATAGTCTTACATTCCTGCGGATCAGCACATTCACCCTTGCCAACAACGCCGTCTTCTTCACCGCCGATAGCACCTACCTCAGCCTCGATAGACAGACCAAGTTTATGTGCTACTGCAACCAATTCCTTTGTTTTAGCAAGATTTTCCTCGATCGGAAAATGTGATCCATCAAACATGATAGAAGTAAAACCAGCCTTAATGCAATCATAGCACTGATCATATGTGCCGTGATCAAGGTGAAGAGCTACTGGTACAGTGATACCAAGAGATTCATCCATAGCCTTTACCATTTCAGTAACAGTCTTAAAGCCGGTCATGTACTTTCCTGCACCGCCGGATACACCCAAAATTACAGGTGATTCCAACTTCTGTGCAGTGTTCAGGATTGCTTTTGTCCATTCCAGATTGTTAATGTTGAACTGACCTACAGCATACTTGCCGTCACGAGCCTTGTCCATCATTTCCTTTGCAGATACTAACATTTCGTTTCCTCCTAATGAAGTTATAAAGCAGTGCCTATCGCACTCGCATATTTATTATAACCCATTTTTTCTCAAATTGCAATAGTTTACAAAAAAAATTATTTAATTCATATGCAAAAATAAAATTTATAAACAAGCTCTGAATATAAGACAACTGATAGAGTAACTGCTAAATTTACAAATACATCAAAAATATCGTCTTAACTTTAACAGTTATTTTCTGATAATTGAATGTGAGTGAATGAAAAATTCCTCTTGACTTGGCTGCCATTCCTTTCTTTTAGACGGAAATTTTGCATCAAATATTTTAAATTTTTCCTCTATGTAATCAAATGGTGTTTCTAAATGGATAATATAGTCTTTATTTATTATTTTGCTCTTCCTTTATAAATCGAATATTATCGATTTCCCGTCTTTATAAATTCTATCAGCTTCTCCACATCATCAAAATCATCATAATCCCCATTTATTCCTTCTCGATGATATATAATACCTCTTTTTTCATTTTGCTCAAGGCAATCAAGAAGCATGTCTTTGCCATATCTTTTTATAAACAATGTAAATCCATATGGCTTAATTTTATTCAATAATCCTTTTTGACAATCCTCATCACATAAATAACAATGTGTAATGCCTTTTTCAATAGAGCATTTTTTATTTTCACACCAATTATTATCAGGACAGTCATCTGAATTACAACCGTTACATTTTACATTTTCTGAACATAAACAACAAGCAAGTCCACATCTGGCTATTCCCAATTCTCTTTTCATATTTATATCCACCATTCTGGAGTTATCTCACCAAGCTTGATAATACGTTCCGTATTATAGTCTAACATTATCTCAATGTCCTTATAAGTGTCAGGCATTAGCTGCACCATAAGCTCACGGCAAGCTCCACATGGCGCACCATTGGATCCATCCGGCAAAATTGCCAACACTTTATCTGTTTTTTGTTCACCATTAGTAATCATATTGAATATTGCATTCCTCTCAGCACAGATACCAAGGGTTGAACAAGTGTCAATACATACACCCGTATATATCTTTCCTGACCGTGAAAGAATTGCAGCTGACACTTCTCCACAAGTGACATACTCTGAGATTTTGCGTTCATTCAGAACTGCTTTTGCTGCCTCATACATTTCGCTCCAAATATTTTCCACACGGATACCTCCTGAATTTTAATCTATATTATTCAGCGTTTCATATTAATATTGATAGCACCGGTTTTTTTCAGATTTTCCTCAACATTTCTACTATCAGCCTCTGAGAGCAGCTTTTCTCTATCCTTGCGGATATTCACAGGATCGCTGTGTCGGCTTGGACCGCCTACGCAACCACCAACACAAACCATACCTTCAACAAAATCAGCAGGAAGTCTGCCCATCTTCAGCAGGGTAAGAGCTTTTTTACACTCAGCGGCACCGTCGCATTTGTGAACACTTATCGTCTCATCAATGCCCTGTTCTTTCATGCATTCCAAAACAGCATCCGTTACTCCGCCATTGTTTCCAAAACGTTTACCAAATATACTGCCATCTTGTTGCTCATTTGAAACAGGTTTTAAAGTTAGCCCCTTAGCTCTTATAATGGCACGTATCTCACCGAATGTTAAAGCATAGTCAGCATTTCCTTCTATTTTATGACTATTTATTTCGCTCTTCTTAGCAATACACGGACCTATAAATACTGTCTTAACATCAGGATCAAGAGCTTTGAGCATTCTGGAAAGACCGCACATAGGAGATACAGTTTCAGACATGGCATCTTTAATGGCAGGAAAATGCTTTTCGATCATATTTACAAACGCTGGACAACATGATGTAGTCTTTTTCTCGCCCTTTTTATAAGCCTCGCTCCATTCAGCGGCTTCTGCATATGCAGTCATATCACCGCCAAGAGCAACCTCTATCAAATCATCAAATCCAGCCTCTTTAAGAACAGTTCTCCAGCTGGCAACAGTGATATCCGGACCGAATTGTCCTTCCCATGACGGAGCTATCATAGCAACTACTCGTTTACCCTCCACAAGATCACGGCATACTTGAACAAGATTAGCCTTTGAGCTTAGAGCACCGAAAGGACAGCTATGTATACAATGTCCGCATTCAATACATTTTGTCTCATCAAGCTGACATACTCCATATTCATCCATAGTAATAGCACCTACAGGGCAGCTCTTCTTACACGGTCTTATAAGATCTGCAATAGCATTATAAGGGCAAGCCTGGGCACATTTTCCGCATTCCTTACACTTAGCAGCATCTATATGTGCACGATTTCTTCCTATATCAATAGCATTGAATTTACAAACTTGCTGACACGCATGTCCCATACATTTCTGACAATTATCTGTTACAACATACCGTGAGATCGGACACTCTTCACAAGCAGCACGCACTACCTGAACTACAAGATCATTGACAGCACCATCTGCATTCTTGCCCTCTGCAAGGCGTATTCTCTGTCTTACTATCTCACGTTCTTTATATACACAGCAACGATATTTAGCACGAGGACCGGGCATAAGCTTGTATGGAAGCTCATCTTTTTCATCTTCAAATTTACCTTCAAATACAAGTTTAGCGACCTCACTTAATACTTCGTGTTTGATTTTAATAATTGTACCGTCATTTGTAACCATATATATCCTCCTGTACGGAAATTTTTATATATATATTATATCATAATTATTATAAAGTGTAAATAGCTTTTGCAACTTTTTTATTTTTGGATAAACCTGATACTTCTTTCCAGCATTCCATTTATGGCAGAAATAAGTATGCCATAATTTGTAAATGGGATTCCCTGAGATTTTGCAAGCCGTCTTCTGTAATCTATTTCACGTGAGCTTAGCATACAACCTCCGCAATGTACTATAAGTGCATATTTTCTTAAATCTTCCGGAAATGTTCCTCCTGATGTGAATTCAAAATTCAGCTTTTTTTTAGTAAAATTCTCTATCCATAAAGGCAGCTTATCTCTGGCAATATCTCCGCATTGTCTGTGATGCGTGCATCCCTCAGATATAAGAATGCATTCGCCGTCATTTACGTATTTTAATGATCTTATTCCCTCAAGAACCTGCGGAAGCATTCCCTTATATCTTGCAAATAAAATAGAAAACGATGTAAGAGGCACATCATTAGGCACGATATCTTTTACATATGAAAACGCCTGGCTGTCTGTTATAACAAGATCAGGTTTGCGGCAGAGTATTTCAAGAGCAGTTGAAAGTTCAGACGGCTGAACGGTCATAGTTACAGCAAAAGAATCCAAAAGTGAGCGTATAGTCTGAACCTGAGGAAGAATGAGCCTTCCTTTAGGAGCTGAGGCATCAATGGGTGTTACAAGAATGACTACACTTTTATGCGCTGCCAGTCCGTCAGTAACATTTTTGTACAGTGGCTTATTTTCATCAAGGCTTTTAAGATATACACTGCAAATGAGTTCTTTCAGTTCTTCTATTCCGCTGCCTGTCTTGGAGCTTACTGCGGCTTCGCCATACGGATATATTTTTTTCTGTTGATTTAGATCCGCTTTGCTGTGTACTATTATGTATGGTATGCCTTGCTGTTTGAAGGCTTCAAGCATATCATTATCACTATTGCTCATTTCTGAGGTTATATCCGTAACAAGCACAGCAAGATCAGTTATTCTAAGTATTTCTTTAGTTTTTTTCATTCTTAGTTCACTTGCAGGAGATTCATCATCAAATCCTGCTGTGTCATAAAGCATGACCGCGCCAATCGGCAGCAATTCTACGGCTTTTCGTACCGGATCAGTAGTAGTACCTTTTATATCCGATACAATTGATATTTCCTGTGCTGTTATGGCGTTCATCAAACTGGATTTACCAGAATTTACTGCGCCGAAAAAGCTTATATTTATTCTTTCGACAGATGATGTATTATTCATTTGTTATTTCTCCGTATTTTTTAGAACTTGTCTTCATAAGTGAAATGTGCGGATTTTCGAGCAGATTTTGCCGATGACAAGGCAAAAATCCGCAGCTGTACTTTGTGTACTGCAAGGATTTTTAACGCAGTCAGTGGAAAAATCTGTCGAAAAGACGTACGCTTAGCTTGTGAAGACGAGTTCTTAGAATCTGAAATCCCTGCTTCCAGACTCTATCTTTTTAATGTGTTCTTTTGCAATACAGCGTACCTTTTCAGAAGGAATATTCATAAGTTCCTGCGCTATGAGATTCCTGCCAATAGCCCTTGTTTCAGGAGAAGCATAATCCTCTAAATATTCCATAAGTGTCATAAGAGCATTTGGATGACAGCAGTTTCCTATCTGACCGCTTTTACATAATGACATGAATCTGTCACCAGTTCTGCCCTCTCTATAACAAGCAGTACAGAAGCTTGGAATATAGCCAAGATCAATCAGCCACTTCACCACCTCATCGAGACTTCTTCTGTCGCTTATGTCAAACTGCTCCGATCCATCATCCTCAAAAACAGCTTTATCATAACCTCCTACAGTTGTTCTTGAACCTCCGCTGACCTGAGAAATGCCTAATTCAAGAACACGTTCCCTTACAGATTGACTTTCCCTTGTTGAAACTATCATGCCGGTATATGGAACTGAAATTCTTATAAGAGCACATATTTTAGCAAAAATGTCATCATCAATACCATTGCAAAAAGAATCAGGATCAATACCATCAGCAGGTCTTATTCTGGGAACACTTATAGTATGCGGCCCTACTCCATAGACTGCTTCAAGATGCTCCGCATGCATTAAAAGACCTATAAATTCATATGCATATCTCTCCAAGCCAAATAGGACTCCAAGCCCAACATCGTCAATGCCGCCTTTCATGGCTCTGTCCATAGCTTCAGTATGATATGCATAATCAGACTTAGGTCCTGTAGGATGAAGCTTTTCATAGCTTTCTTTATGATAAGTCTCCTGAAATAGTATATATGTACCTATACCAGCTTCATGGAGCTTTCTGTAATTTTCAACTGTAGTAGCTGCAATATTAACATTAACACGTCTTATATCACCATTTTTATGATGGACACTGTATATTGTTTTTATAGATTCAAGAATATACTCTATGGGATTATTTATGGGATCTTCTCCTGCCTCAATTGCAAGACGTTTGTGTCCCATATTTTCCAAAGCTATAACCTCACGGCGTATTTCTTCCTGTGTGAGTTTCCTTCTGACAATTCCACTGCTACTTTTATGATAAGGACAGTATACACATCCATTAACACAGTAATTAGAAAGATATAAAGGTGCAAACATAACAATACGTTTACCGTAATAATGCTCCTTTATCTTTTTTGCAAGTGTAAATATCTTTTCTTGAATATCAGTATCTTTACAAAAAAGAAGTAATGCCGCTTCTCTGTGAGAAAGCCCCTTTTCAAGTTTTGCCTTATTGAGTATTTCTTTTATAAGAGGAATATTCTCCTTATTTTTATCAGCATATTCCAGTGTATCCTGAATTTCATCATGACATATAAATTCCTCTGCTTTAAGCGACTTTATATTATACAAACAGATTACCTCACAATATATAATTTAACGGCAATATACCGCTTATTCTTATGATACTCCTAATTTTTTTAAATGTCAAGAGGCAAAGAAAAGCTTTAGATCTTACAAATACAAATTCTTACAGGATGGCAGCTTTTT
>CAMWPG010000058.1 GCA_947176075.1 uncultured Ruminococcus sp.
TTTGTTATCTGGAGAATAGCCGGGGGCATAGTTGCAGAAAAAAGAACTGTCTGGCGTTCCTGTGGTATTTCAGCCAGAACTGCTTCTATATCCTCACGGAAGCCCATATTAAGCATTTCGTCAGCTTCATCAAGCACAATAGTACTTAGATTCTGTAGCTTTAAAGTGCGTCTGCGCAGATGATCAAGAACTCTTCCGGGTGTGCCTATAACTATATTTGCTCCGTTTTTGAGAGCGTATATTTGCCTTTCCATGCTTGCTCCGCCATATACAGCTACAGGCTTTACACATTTTTTAAACTTAGAAAATTTGCCTATTTCCTCACAAGCCTGCATTGCAAGCTCTCTTGTCGGGCATAATATGAGCGCATTTACGAATCTATGGGAAGCTTCTGTTATTTTTTCTATAATAGGCAGACTAAATGCAGCTGTTTTGCCGGTGCCGGTGTTTGATTTACCTATAACGTCTCGTCCTTCCAGAAGCGGCGGAATGGCTTTTTCTTGGATTTCAGTCATCTCTGAAAAGCCCATTCGTTCTACAGCTTCGATAAGTTCAGGAGAGAGACTTGTTTCGTTAAATTGCATTTTAATTCCTTTCTCTTGTTTTTATTTAAAAGGAGCTGTTGCATATAGGCAGCAGCTCTTTTTGGATCGAATCATTCTTCCTCAGGCATATTCCAGTTGTGATAAACATTCTGAACGTCATCATTATCCTCAAGATGCTCAAGAAGGAGGTTCATTTTCTTTATCTGCTCTTCATCTGTAAGAGTTGTATAGGTTGCAGGTATCATATCTGTTTCTGCCGAGATGATATTATATCCCTTTTCGGTAAGTCCATCACGAAGTCCGGAAAGAGCAGATGGAGCACATACGACTTCGATAACATCGTCCTGAACTGAGAGATCGTCTGCCTCAAATTCAAAGCAGTCCTCCATAACTTCATCCTCATCAACATTTGTATTTTCAATTATAACAATGCCTTTTTCCGTAAACATAAAGGATACACAGCCTGTAGTACCGAGATTTCCGCCGTATTTATCAAAATAGTGGCGAACATCAGCAGCTGTACGATTTTTATTATCGGTAAGGCAATTAACAATAACTGCTACACCGCCAGGTCCATAGCCTTCGTAAACGTTATTTTCATAATTATTTTTATCACCGTCTCCGGCTGCTTTCTTGATAACACGTTCAATGTTGTCGCTTGGCACATTATTCTGCTTAGCCTTTGCAATAAGGTCACGCAGCTTTGTGTTGCTTGCCGGGTCAGCTCCGCTTTCCTTTACACAAACGGTTATTTCTCTGCCGATTTTAGTGAATATTTTAGCTTTCACAGCATCAGTGGCTTCTTTACGCCTTTTGATATTGTTCCATTTTGAATGTCCTGACATTTATCAAAACTCCTTGCTTAATAATTTTTCGTCTGCCTGAATAATCAGATCAAACAGTTCATTAAGACGGTTTTCTTCGCCTGTCAGATGTAGATATCCGAACAGCGCTTCAAAACCGGTTGCTTTATGATAATCCGAAGCATTTCCGTTTTTGGGAACTGAATTTACTTCTGCATTTCTGCCTCTTTTATAAATAGAAAGTTCCTTTTCGGTAAGCTTTGGTAAAATATGCTCTATAGCTGCCGCTTGATAAGCTGCACAAACACGCTTTATTTTCAGTGAATGCAGCTTTGATGCAGGCATATTGGCGCTAAGCAGAATATGCCTGCGCACCATTATTTCATAAACGCTGTCGCCGAGAAAAGCAAGGGCAAGCGGACTATACTGCTTTGCCTCTATAGCCGTTAGCGATACATTCATATGCTCAATGTCCTTTCCATTATGATACAAAGTCAAATTCAAAGCCGAGAATATTGACAGTTGCACCTTCTTCAATCCCCATATTCTCCAGAGCATCAATTATACCACTGCTTCTGAGAACCCGTTGGAAATACTGAAGGGAAGAGTAGTCATCCATATTTACTGTGCGCATTATAGGCTCAAGCCACTTTGCGTCTACATAATAAATTCCATCCTCAACCTCTATCTCAAACTTACCATAGGTATCAGCTGTAAGCTCTTCTTCGGTAATAGGCTCAGGCTCGTATTGCAGAATAGGAGGAAGCTCAGACAGCATGCTGCCTGCTGCTTGTACAAGCTCGGCAGTACCCATAGTTGTAGCAGCAGAAATTTCATAAAAGGGGAGACCCTTTTCTTCAATATATGCACGAAATTTTTCGATCTGCTCAGGATCTGCCATATCGCATTTATTTGCAGCAACGATCTGCGGACGCTCTGCCAGCTCTTCGCTGAAATTTTCAAGCTCACTCTGTATCTTCTCGTAATCCTCTATAGCATTACGTCCTTCAATTTCTGAAACATCTACTACATGGATGATCAGACGGCATCTTTCAACGTGGCGTAGAAATTCGTGACCAAGCCCCACACCGTCGCTGGCGCCTTCGATAAGACCTGGGATATCTGCCATAACAAACGATTTTTCCTCATCAAGACGAACCACTCCAAGTACAGGTGTAAGAGTTGTGAAGTGATAATTGGCGATCTTTGGCTTCGCTGCACTTACAACGGATATAAGCGTGGATTTTCCAACATTCGGATAACCGACAAGACCAACGTCTGCCAGGAGCTTCAGTTCCAGTGACACTTCAAACTCTTCTCCGGGGAATCCGGGCTTAGCAAAACGGGGAATCTGTCTTGTAGAGGACGCAAAATGGATATTTCCCTTGCCGCCTCTGCCGCCCTTTGCAAGTATCTGCGGCTCATCTGTTGAAAGATCTGCCATGATCCTGCCTGTAACGGCATTTTTTATAACAGTGCCTCTCGGTACTTTTATTATAAGATCAGGAGCGCTTTTTCCTGTGCAGTTTTTAGCACCGCCAGGATCACCATTTTGCGCAACATATTTTCTCTTATAGCGGAAATCTATAAGGGTAGAGAAATTATCATCTACCTGAAATACAATATCTCCGCCTTTACCTCCGTCACCGCCGTCAGGACCGCCTGCCGCTACATATTTCTCACGATGAAAGGATACAGCACCATCGCCGCCATTTCCTGCCTTGATCTTAATTTTTGCCTTATCTACAAACATTAAATATACCTCTCAAATAATGCTCAGCTGTGCGTATTAAAAGAAAATCCCGAAGCAATTGCTCGGGATTTCCGTCAGATTCATTGGAATCGCAATTATTCAGCAGCGTATACGCTAACCTTCTTGCGGTCACGGCCCAGACGCTCGAACTTAACTGTACCGTTAACTGTAGCGAACAGAGTATCATCAGAACCGATACCTACGCCGTTACCAGGGTGAATGTGTGTACCTCTCTGACGAACCAGAATATTGCCAGCCTTTACAAACTGACCATCAGCTCTCTTTACACCCAGTCTCTTGGACTCAGAATCACGGCCGTTCTTTGTAGAACCGGAACCCTTTTTATGAGCGAAGAACTGCATACTAATCTTCAGCATGATATATTACACCTCCGTGTGTTTTATTTGAATAAATTTAGGATAATCGTTTTTCAGCAGCTCGGATTGAAGCTTTAACCCTTCAAGTATCTTAATGCCATCTTCAGAACAGCATTCCGGAAGCTTTATAGTTATAGAATTTTCAGAAACAGCTATATCAGCGTTTATGTGAAAAATTTCAGTCAGTGTATTTGCAGTAAGCTGTACAGCAGAAGAAATGCTTGCACATACTATATCTTCACCGCTTTCTGCAAAACCTGCATGTCCGGAAAAAGTGCAGCCGCAAAGTTGTTTTTCCTGCTGAAAAAATTGGATACGGATCATTATGCGTTGATAGCTTCGATCTGTACCTGAGTATATGGCTGTCTGTGACCCTGCTTTTTCTTTTCGCCCTTCTTTGGCTTATAAGTCATAACAGTGATCTTCTTAGCCTTGCCGTTCTTCAGAACCTTTGCGGATACAGTTGCGCCTGCTACGTAAGGAGTACCTACGGACAGACCAGCATCTGTGCTTACTGCGACAATCTTGTCAAATGTTACTGTGCTGTCAGCTTCTGCACCGAGCTTTTCGATGAACAGAATATCACCAGCCTTTACCTGATACTGCTTGCCACCTGTTTCAATAACTGCGTACATTTTTGGCACCTGCCTTTTCTTTAAAAACTCGCTGCCTTGGGTGAGCTAACTCTTAAAATGAACCCAATACATGCGGTTTTATTATTATACCATACCTTGGACATGATGTCAAGGTCTAAATGTAAATTTTTCTGCATACGATTATTTTTATGCTTAAATCTTATATATTATCCTGATATCTTTGTTATTTGTCTGGATAGATAAAAAATGATATTTGCCATAAGTTATTTTCAGAAAAACAAATATATTGACTTATCAAATGAAAAATGCTATAATGTGAAATATATTTAAAAATTAATGTTATTATTTTATATGGATGTTAAATGAAAGGATTTTTCGCATTATGAATTTTGGTAAAATTATTTGTACATTTGCCACAGCTTTATCAATAGGAATAAGTGTATTTTGCAGACCGGTTTTTGCTTTGGAAGCATTTTCAGAAAATAGTATAGGCAATCTTTATTCTGCTGCATCAGATAAATATTTATATACTTCATCAGATGGATTTATATACACTTCATATAACGGACAGGTAACTGTTAGAGACCATACAAATAAAAACATAACAAATTTATCAATACCATCAACGATTGATGGTATGCCCGTAACAACTGTAACAGGGTTCAATGAATACAGTAGTTTAAAGCTTGTTACAATTCCAAATAGTGTGAAGGACATTAGTGGATTTAAAGACTGTCCTAATTTAACTTTAGTTGACTTTCCAAGTACTGAACTGCGTGTATCATCAACAGTATGTCGTGGGACTCCATTTATTAATGATCAAAAAACAGTAATAAAATATGGTGGAAGCTTGAGCCTTTTATCAGGAAAAATGACAAAGACAATTGCAATTTCTTGTGATGAAAATGCAACATCTGCCGTATTTGAAGATGGTACACTTTATATTGCAAATTATATTTTTAATCAAAATGATAAAATAAAATCCATTATTGTTCCTGGAAGTGTTAAAAAGATTCCTTTAGGATTTGCAGCTAATTGCGATAATTTAACAAGTGTAATACTTTCTGAAGGCACAACTAAGATTGACCTATCTTTTATTAATTGTAAAAATTTAAAAAATATTACTATTCCGGCAAGCGTAACAGAAATAGAAGAAAGTGATTTAGGACCAACATTAGGATATTACCTTTCCTATGATGATTTAAAGGATGTTAAGATACCTGGATTTACAATAACAGGTTATACAGGTACTGCGGCTGAAACTTATGCAAAGAAGCATGGTTTTCGATTTATTGCATTGGGAGAAACTGCAAAAGGTGATGTTAATATGGATGGATTAGTCGATGTAAATGATGCAAGCCTTGTATTATCTTATTATGCACAGAAATCAGTCGGTCTTGATCCGGATGCCAATACTGTATTTGCAAATATTAAATTTGGGGATATTGATGAGAATGGCTCTATTCAGATTGATGATGCTACAAAGATTTTAAGTTATTATGCACAAAAAGCTGTTGGATTAAATCCAAGCTGGGATTAAATTTATTTTTTGGCGAATTTTAGGTTGTATATTATTCTTAAAGTGCTTTACAAAAAATATGAAGTATGATATAATAAAAATGTATATATGCAATTTATACTATTTAATATTGAAAGGAAGCTTTATATGGAACAGCAGTATGAAAACAATCATCAGCCACGCCGTACTGTAAGACGCCGCCGTGTACGTTACGACCGTATTTTCATTGCACTCGCCATGCTTGTAGTTATATTTATTCTCCTTTTCTCATGCACCTGCAGCTGTGTGAGATGTGTGTGCTCACCATCCGGGGATACAGAAACATCGAGTACAGAGCCTGTTTCTGATAGCACTTCCACAGTGGTTTCAATTATTGTCTCCACTTCTGAAAGCAGTACGATGTCTATTTCTTCTCAGGAGGCTGTTTCAATGACTCTCGGTGAAAATGATGTTCATAAGGGAACGCTCGCTGTTGTAAATGTTAATCATCCGTATACCTTTCCTATGGGCGATGCTGATCTGGTAAATGTTGAAGAAAAACGCAGCTCAAGCTACACGGTGAACAGTAGTGATATTATGCTTGATGAAACTGCGATCATTAATCTCAATCAGTTTATTTCTGAGTTCAGCACTCTTTATGGAAAAACAGACATAAAGGTAGATGGCGGTTATCGCAGCAAGGAGGAGCAGGACAGCAAATATTCAAACGGCAGTTCTATTTTTGCTGGTGGATATTCTGATTATCATACAGGACGTTCAGTTGATCTTTATATGGACGATATGAAGAGTTATTATGTTGCAAGCGGCGATTATGCATGGATAAATGAAAACGCTTACAAATACGGCTTTATATTGAGATATCCAGAAGGGAAAATGGATGCTACAGGTATAAATCCCCGTGCTTACACTTTCCATTATGTGGGAGTTCCGCATTCGTATTATATGAATGAGAATAAGCTTTGTCTTGAAGAATACGTGGAAGCGGTTAAGAACTATCCTGCGACATCTCCGCTTACGATTGATACGGATGATGGTGTATGGACGGTTTTCTATACAGAACTTTCTTCTGCGGGTAATGCAGTTATAAATATTCCAAGCTGTCAGGAATATACTATTTCAGGAGATAATATTGGCGGATTTATTATTGCATACAAATGATTTAGCAGTTACTTAAAAGGCGGCTTTTTGAAGCTGCCTTTTCTTTTTATATGAATTATATAAATTATATAAAAAGATGATGTGCAGCTGATATAAATTATTTTTTGAAAAATAAAAAAATTGTATAACCACTTGCAAAATGAAGTGAAATGGTGTACAATGTATATGTATGGTGCAATGCGCCAAAATACTGGTATTTAAAAACGAAAGGATGTTAAATCAAATGGCAGGTTTAAACAAGGTTACAGTAGATGATATCAATGTACAGGGCAAGCGTGTTCTCGTTCGTGTTGATTTTAATGTTCCTATGAAGGACGGCGTTATCACAAACGACAACAGAATCCAGGCAGCTCTGCCTACGATCAACAAGCTCATCAAGGATGGCGGCAAGGTTGTTCTTTGTTCTCATCTGGGCAAGCCGAAGAACGGTCCTGAGGCTAAGTTCTCTCTGAAAGCTGCTGCTGAAAGACTCGGTCAGCTGGTTGATACAAAGGTTTCATTCGTGGCATCCGATGCAGTTGTTGACGATAACGTAAAGGCAGCTGTAGAAGCTATGAATGATGGTGAGATCATTGTTCTCGAAAACACAAGATTCCGTGGTGCAGAGGAAACAAAGAACGGCGAAGAATTCAGCAAGGAGCTGGCTTCTTTGGCAGATGTGTTTGTAATGGATGCATTCGGCAGCGCACACAGAGCACATGCTTCAACAGCAGGCGTTACAAAGTTTGTTGATACAACAGCCGTTGGCTATCTGATGCAGAAGGAGATCAAGTATCTTGGTAATGCAGTAGAGGTTCCTGAAAGACCTTTTGTTGCTATTCTCGGCGGTGCTAAGGTTGCTGACAAGCTCAATGTTATCTCTAATCTTCTTGAAAAGTGCGATACACTGATAATCGGCGGCGGCATGGCTTATACCTTTATCAAAGCTAACGGCGGTTCTATCGGTACTTCTCTCGTTGATGATGAAAAGCTTGATTATTGCAAGGAAATGCTTGCTAAGGCTGAATCTCTCGGCAAGAAGATCCTGCTGCCTGTTGATACAGCTATCACATCTGAATTCCCGAACCCTATTGATGCTGAAATTGAGATCGAGATTTGTAAGTCAGATGAAATTCCGGCTGACAAGATGGGTCTTGATATCGGAACTGAAACACAGGCTCTCTTTGCTGATGCAGTAAAGACTGCTAAGACTGTAGTATGGAACGGTCCTATGGGTGTATTTGAAAACCCTGTTCTGGCAAAGGGTACTATTGCTGTTGCAAAGGCTCTGGCTGAAACGGACGCTACAACAATTATCGGCGGCGGTGACTCCGCAGCAGCTGTTATGCAGCTCGGTTTTGCTGATAAGATGAGCCATATTTCTACTGGCGGCGGCGCTTCTCTGGAATACCTCGAGGGCAAGGTTCTGCCAGGCGTTGACGTTATAGCTGATAAGTAATTTGTTAACTTGACAATACCGGGCGGATAGGTATATTATCCATTTAGGCGATACCGCACAAAAATCGTGCGGTGTTGCCTTAATAATAAAGGAAAGCTTGAAAATAAAAATGAAAGTTTTTGAGAAAATAAAAGATAGTTATTCTGCTGAAGCTATAATTTTAGCAGCTGTCAGCCTTTTAGCAGGATTAACAATTGGATTTGTTATTTCACCTGTTAAAAACGGGATAACTATCGGAAGTTATAACGGCTGTAATAACAGAGTTATAGATTCAAATAAAGTTAATAAAGAAAAAGGTAAAAGTTATAAATAATTTTTTATTAAGGAGTTAATTACAATGAATAAGGCACTTAGAAAGGCTATTATCGCAGGCAACTGGAAGATGAATAAGAACCGTAAGGAAGCAGCTGAGCTTATTGAGGCTCTAAAGCCTATTGCAGCAGATAAGACCTGCGGCGTAGTTATCTGCGTACCTTTTACAAATCTGGAAACAGCACTGAACCTCACCGAGGGTACAAATATCGAGGTTGGTGCTGAGAATGTACATTTTGAGAAGAGCGGCGCATTTACAGGCGAAATTTCTGCTGATATGCTGACAGAAATGGGCGTTAAGTATGTTATTATCGGTCACTCTGAGAGAAGACAGTATTTCGGCGAAACAGATGCAACTGTTTGCAAGAGAACAATGGCCGCTCTGGAAGCTGGTATGACTGTTATCCTTTGCGTAGGTGAAACTCTTGAAGAGAGAGAGCTTGGCATTACAGAAGAGATAGTAGCAAAGCAGGTCAAGGTTGCTCTTTCTAAGGCTTGCGAAAAGTGCGTAAAGAATGTTGTCATAGCTTATGAGCCAGTATGGGCTATCGGAACCGGCAAGACTGCTACAGCTGATCAGGCAGAAGAGGTTTGTGCATTTATCCGTAAGACTGTTGCTGGTATGTTCGGTCAGGATGTTGCTGACGGCATGACAATTCAGTACGGTGGTTCTATGAATGAAAAGAACTGTGCAGAACTGCTTGCTAAGGAGAATATCGACGGCGGTCTTATCGGCGGTGCATCTCTGGTTGCTGAAAAGTTCGGCGTTCTTCTGGAGGAAGCTTCTAAGTAAACTTGCATTAGTATAGAGCATTAACATAAAAAATATTATAAAATAGTGCAGGCGGTTTAAAACCGCCTGTTTCTGAAAGGATTGGTAAATATGAGTAAAAAGCCTGTTGCACTTATTATCATGGACGGCTTCGGTTATAATCCAGAGGATTACGGCAATGCGATCCGTGCTGCTAAAAAGCCTAATCTGGATAAATATCTTGAGGGACCTAATACTCTTATCGGAGCAAGCGGACTTGATGTTGGTCTGCCTGATGGTCAGATGGGCAACTCAGAGGTCGGTCATACAAATATCGGTGCCGGCAGAATTGTTTATCAGATGCTGGTAAAGATCACAAAGGACATCGGCGACGGCACATTTTTTAAGAATCCTGCATTGACTGCTGCAATGGAAAACTGCAAAGAGAATAGAAGTGCGCTTCATCTGATGGGTCTGCTTTCACCGGGCGGCGTACACAGCCATATGGAACATATGTACGGATTGCTGGAAATGGCTAAGCAAAACGGTATTGAAAAGGTTTATGTTCATGCTTTTCTGGATGGAAGAGATGTTCCACCGACATCTGCTGCCGCATTTATGAAAGAAGCTTGCGATAAGCTGGAAGAAATCGGTGTAGGTAAGATCGCTACTATTTCAGGCCGTTATTATGCAATGGACAGAGATAACGCTTGGGACAGAGTTGAAAAGGCTTATGCTGCAATGGTTTACGGCGAAGGTGAAACCGGATGCTGCCCTGTAAAAGCAATTGAGGATTCTTATGCAAACGGCGTTACAGATGAATTCATGCTGCCTACAGTAGTTGATTCTGATGGTAAGATTTCTAAGGGCGACAGTGTAGTATTCTTCAATTTCCGTCCTGACCGTGCAAGACAGATAACAAGAAGCTTTGTTGACCCTGAGTTCAGCGGCTTTGTTCGTAAGAATGGCTGTTTCCCAGTTAAATTTGTATGTATGGCACAGTATGATGCTGCTATGCCGAATGTATCTGTTGCATATCCGCCTGAGGAGCTTACAATGACTCTTGGAGAATATCTCAGCAAGAGCGGCAAGACACAGCTGCGTATTGCGGAAACGCAGAAGTATGCACATGTAACATTCTTTTTCAACGGTGGTGAAGAGACTACATTTGAGGGAGAGGACAGAATCCTTATCCAGAGCCCAGATGTTCCGACATTTGACCTCAAGCCTGAGATGAGTGCATATGAAGTAACCGATTCGGTTGTCAAGGCTATAGAGAGCGATAAGTACGATGTTATTATTCTGAACTATGCAAACTGTGACATGGTAGGACATACAGGTATTTTCGATGCTGCAAAGGCTGCTGTTGAGGCTGTTGACACCTGTGTCGGCAGAATGGTTGATGCTATTCTTGCAAAAGGCGGCGTAGCACTTATAACAGCTGACCACGGAAATGCTGACAAGATGTATGAGCCTGACGGTGCAGCATTTACAGCGCATACGACTAATCCTGTTCCGTTTATAGTAGTAGGAGAGGATTGTGAGCTTCGTGAAGGCGGCGTACTTGCTGATATTGCACCTACAATGCTCCAGCTTCTTGGTCTTCCTCAGCCTGATGAAATGACGGGTAAGAGCCTTATTAAGTAAAAACATATTAATTAAAGTGCTGCTGCGATGGTAAAATCGCGGCAGCCTTTTAATTTGCAGTAATAAAAATTTTTGTACTCAGT
>CAMWPG010000059.1 GCA_947176075.1 uncultured Ruminococcus sp.
GGTGAAAACCGTGTGCAGGAATATGAATCGAAAAAGGCGTACTATAGTCATGACGCTAAGGTTCATTTTATAGGACATCTCCAAACTAATAAGGTTAAATATATTATTAATGATATGGACCTTATTCAGTCAGTGGACAGTATAAAGCTTGCTTCTGAAATCAATAAACAAGCCAAGAGGATAATGAAAATTCAGAATGTGCTTATTGAAGTGAATATCGGTGGAGAGAAATCTAAAAGCGGTGTATCACCAGATGAGCTTGAGCAGCTATTGTATGAGATTTCATTGATGGAGAATATTCGTGTAAAAGGACTTATGACAATCCCTCCTTCGCAAAATAGTGAAAAATTTCTCTATAAAATGCAAGGATTATATCTTGACATTTCAGCTAAAAACATGGATAATATAGATATGGGTATTTTGTCTATGGGAATGTCCGGAGATTATGTTAAGGCGATAGAATATGGTTCAAATCTTATTCGTATAGGTACAGCGCTTTTTGGTGCGAGAAATTATTTAAAATAAAAAATATATAAGCATGATCCATAAACCGGTTTTCCGGATAGCTGAATATGATCCGCACTATGGATTCAGCTAAATATAAAAGTGCGGGGAATGGAGTAGTATAATGAGTATATTGAATAATTTGAAGGATTTTTTCATACCAACAGAGGTTGAAGAGGACAATGAAATCAAGCAGATGACATCAGAGCCTGAAAAAAATGAAAGCCCATATACGTCGCAGTCTACAAGCAATACACGTTCAAACAGCTATGTAGGGCAGCATGAAGAACGCAAAAGCTCGTATTCTGCACCTGTTTCAAAGCCAGCATCTACAGTTTCAGCTCCTCGTCCAAGCTTTTCATCATCGCCTACTCTACAGGTAATTCTTGTAAAACCTACTGAATATACAGATGCCAAGAAGATCGCAGATCATCTAATGAATGGCAGAACAGTTGTTCTTGTTCTTGAAGAGGCAACTGAGCAGACAAGAAGAAGAATCATTGATTTTCTTATTGGTGTGGCCTATGCAATGAACGGCAACTTAAAGCCTATTGCTAATCAGACATACATTGTAACTCCTCATGATGTAGGACTTGTTGATCAGTTAGTAAGTGAACTCGGAAAGACATATTCGTCTGGTTCAGATATTTCATCAGCAACTTCTATTGTCTGATCAAAATGAAATTCTCTGATTCTCAGGATGACCGAATTCTTACAGCTCATTTGCTTGATCTTGCAAAACGTTCAATTCGTAATTCTACAGTTTGTTTTTCGAGATTTTTAGATGAACGTCAGATATTTATTGCTGAAAAAACTCTTTGTGAAAGAATTGATATAAAAACTTTTCTTTGGGGTGGATATGAAAATGCAGAGAGGAAGATATGCTGCGTATTTCCTGAATGGTCAGAGCCTGACACAGATCTTGTGCCTGTAATTTGCCTGACATTCAGATATCGCAGTATGGACAAACTTTCACACAGAGATTTTCTTGGTGCATTTATGTCTTGCGGAATCCAAAGGGAAACCGTAGGAGATATAATTGTAGGGGACGATAAAGCTCAGGCAATAGTAACAAAAGAGGTCGCTCCTCTGTTAATGGAAATTACAAAAATCGGAAGATGTGGTGTGAAGGCAACGGACACTGAATGTTTTGATATGCCTTTGCAGCAGAATTTCCGGGAAATCAGCAGCACAGTATCATCACTTCGAATAGACTGTGTAGCAGCGGCAGGCATAAAAGAAAGCCGTGAAAAAGCAGTAAGAATGTTGCGGCAAGGCAAGATTGAAGTAAACTATGAAGAGATAATGTCACCGTCTATAAAATTGAACGTTGGTGATGTCTTTGTGGTTAGAGGATTTGGAAAATTCAGATTAAAAACAGTAACAGGTCTTTCTAAAAAAGGGAGACTGCATATATTGATTGAACAATATCATTGAAAGGTGGATAAATTATGATTACAGCGAACGATATTCATGAACTTCGATTTGAAAAAGCTGCTTTCGGTTATAAGCAAGAGGATATTGATGAATTTCTTACTCAGCTTGAGCATGAGCTGGAATTGAATCAGCAGGAGATTGAGGACAGCAATAATAAGATTCAGGTTCTTGCAGACAAAGTTCGTGAATATATGCGTGATGAGGATGCTCTGAAGGATGCACTTTTGGGTGCTCAGCGACAGGGACATCAGATCATTGCAGAGGCAAATGAACGTGCTGATGAGATCATTGCAGAGGCTAAGAGAAAAGCTGACGAAATGATGGATGAAGTTACAATTCAGCATGATGCACTCCTCAAGAAAAATCAGGAAGAAGTTGCGGCGGCTCACGAACAGCTTGCAGATGCAAGAAAGAAGGTAGCTGATTTTAAGAAGGCTCTCTTTGATATGTATAAGGAGCATCTTGAGGTGCTGTCTGCAATGCCTGAGGAAGATGATCTGGATTTTTCTGTTGATTACAGCATTGCATCATCTGAAATTACTAAAGATACAAGCGATGAAACTATTACTGCTTCTCCTTCAAAAAGTGATCCGTTTGCAACCTCACAGTTCTCAGCAAAGACTATTCAGGGAGCATATGAGCGCAGTTTCATTGATGAAGAGGAATAATAACATTTGATGGAAAGGAGGGTTTTTCGCTTTTTGCGAGAAACCGATTCGATATGGCACAGGATTATAATACGACCTTAAATTTACCTAAAACAGATTTCCCTATGCGTGGCAATCTGCCTAAAAGAGAACCAGATATTCTTAAGAAATGGGAAGAATCTGATCTTTATGAAAAGATGATCGCACGAAATGAGAGTAAGCCTAAGTATATTTTTCATGACGGACCTCCATATGCAAATGGCGAGATACATCTTGGCACAGCGCTTAACAAAACCTTGAAGGATTTTATTGTAAAGCATAAAAATATGAGCGGTTACTGCGCTCCGTACGTTCCTGGTTGGGATACACATGGTCTTCCTATTGAACTAAAAGCTCTCAAGGCAAACGGTGCTGATAAAAATGCTATTTCTCCGATAGAGCTTCGCCGTCATTGTAAAAATTTTGCCCTGACTCATGTTCAGAATCAGATGAATCAGTTCAAACGTCTGGGAAGCCTTGGTCATTATTGTGATCCGTATCTCACTCTTAATCCTGCTTATGAGGCTCGTCAGGTTGAGGTGTTCGGAGAAATGGCAAAGAGAGGTTATATGTATAAAGGACTCAAGCCTGTTTATTGGTGTCCTGATTGTAACACTGCTCTTGCAGAGGCTGAGATTGAATATGAAAACGATCCGTGCTACTCTATATATGTTAAATTTAATGTTACAGATGACAAGGATGTATTTAGTAAGCTGGGTATTCCTCTTGAAAAAATATTCTTTGTGATCTGGACAACTACTACATGGACAATCCCGGGTAACCTGGCTATATGTGTTGGTCCTGATTATGAGTATACACTTGTTAAGGTGGGCGATGAATATTATTGCATGGCTCTGGAGCTTGTTTCTCCAACTATGAAAGCTGCCGGAATTACTGAATATGAAATAATTGGTTCGTTTTTTGGAAATGAACTTGAGAATATTATGACAAAGCATCCGCTTTATGACAGAGGCTCAAAGGTTATCGTTGGTGATCATGTTACTCTTGAAAGCGGTACAGGCTGTGTTCATACTGCTCCGGGTTATGGTGTAGAGGACTTTGAGGTATGCAAGAATTACGATGATATCGGCATTATTGTATGCGTTGATGCTAAGGGCTTCCAGACTGAGGAAGCAGGAGAATTTGCAGGACTTAATACTAATGATGCAAATAAAGCTATTGCAGCTAAGCTCACCGAACTTGGTGCAATGCTTGCAACTGAAAAGATCGTTCACCAATATCCGCACTGCTGGAGATGTCATCAGCCTATAATTTACCGTGCAACAGAACAATGGTTCTGTTCTGTAAATGGTTTTAAGGATGAAGCTATCAAGGCAATTGAAAATGTACAGTGGATTCCGGGCTGGGGCGAAGAGCGTATAAAGGGAATGGTTCGTGACAGAAGCGACTGGTGTATTTCACGTCAGCGTACATGGGGCGTTCCGATACCGATTATTTATTGTGCTGATTGCGGCAAGCCTATAGTAAACGATACTACCATTAAAAATATAGCAGATCTTTTCCGAAGAGAAGGTGCTGATGCATGGTGGACGAAAGAAGTTTCTGATTTTATTTCAAACGATGTGAAATGCGAATGCGGATGTAATAAATTCACTAAAGAATATGATATCATGGATGTATGGTTTGACAGCGGTGTTTCTCACAGTGCCGTTATGGAACAGTATGATTGTCTCAGCTGGCCGGCAGATCTTTATCTTGAAGGTGCCGATCAGTATAGAGGTTGGTTTCAGTCTTCACTCCTTACGTCTGTAGTATATAAGGGAACAGCTCCTTATAAGGCTGTATGTACTCATGGCTGGGTAGTTGATGGAGAGGGCAGAAAAATGTCCAAATCTCTTGGCAATGGAATTATGCCTGATGAGATAATAAATCAGTATGGTGCTGATATTCTTAGGCTATGGGTAGCTTCTTCTGATTATCATTCTGATATCAGAATTTCTCCTGAAATTTTAAAGCAGCTGTCCGATGCTTACAAGAAGATCAGAAATACAGCTCGTTATATTTTGGGCAATCTTGGCAATGGTGACGGATTTAATCCTGATACAGACTGTGTATCTGATGATGAGCTTCATGAAATAGATCGCTGGGCGCTTATCAAGCTTGATGCGCTTATGGATAAAGTTGAAAAGGGATATAACTCTTTCGATTTCCATGTTGTGTTCCACAGCATCCATAATTTCTGCACAACTGATATGTCTAATTTCTATCTCGATATAATCAAGGACAGACTTTATTGTGAGCCGATTGCATCTGTTGCAAGACGTGCTGCACAGACTGCAATGTATCGCATTCTCAGTGCCATTACACGCATGATCGCACCTATTCTTTCATTTACTGCTGAAGAAATCTGGGGATTTATGCCACATTCCTCTATGGATAATACTGAGAGTGTATTTATGAACGATATGCCTGTTAAATTAGATATTACTGCTTCTGATGAATTTATAGCTAAGTGGGATCTGATTTATCAGACTCGTATGGATGTAAATAAAGTTCTTGAAGAAAAGCGCAATGAAAAGCTTATAGGTAAGTCGCTTGAAGCTGCTGTTACAATTGCTGCGGCTGATGATTCTGCATATGAAATTTTGTCTGCAAATTCAAAGCTGCTTGAAACTGTATTTATTGTATCTTCTGTAAAGGTTATTCGTTCTGACATCGGAGAAACTGTATATACTGTAACTAAGGCTGAAGGTGAGAAGTGTGAGCGCTGCTGGATCTACTCCACGAGCGTAGGCACCAATGCCGCTCATCCTACACTTTGCGCAAGATGCACAGATGTAGTAGAGGAATAAGAAGTAAACAGCCTGTCGTTTTTCGGCAGGCTGTAGTCTTGAATGAGAAAGGAGCCTAATTTGCTTATTTTTTCTCTAATTGTTACTGTAGTTCTTGTATTAGCCGATCAGCTTATAAAGCTTTGGGCTGTAGGAGTTTTGCAGGAAAAAGGAACTATTCCGTTTTTGCATATCGGAAATTTTGAAATACTTGACCTAACTTACCTTGAAAATAACGGTGCGGTGTTTGGAAGTTTCGCCGGAATGCGGTGGTTTCTTGTAGGCATAGTAAGTGTAATGCTGCTGTTATGTATATGGGGTATAATCCACTATAGAAATAAGTCAAAGCTTTTAAATATATGTCTTGTTCTTATCCTTTCTGGAGGAATAGGCAATCTTATAGACAGACTGTTTCGCAAAGGTCTTGTGGTGGATTATATTGAGATAAAACTCTTCAATTTTGCCATATTCAACTTTGCAGACTGCTGTGTTGTCATAGGTATTGCCTTGTTTATTTTTTATGTGCTTTTCATTGATGGCCGTTCTGAAAATAATAAGGATACGGATGCAAAGGCATCAGCTAAAGAGGAGTTAAAGGAAAATGCCTGATTTAATAACGCTGAAAGTTCCCAAGGAGGCTTCAGGTCAAAGACTTGATAAATGGCTTTCTGAACAGGATGAGCTTGGACTTACACGTTCGGTTATTCAAAAGCGTATTACTGAAAGCAATATCCTTGTAGACGGCAATGCTGTAAGCAAAAGCTGCCGTGCAGTTGCGAATAGTATTGTTACGGTTGAAATGCCTGATCCTGTATCTTTAGAGCTTACTCCGGAGAATATTCCGCTTGATATAGTTTATGAGGATGATGATCTTTTGGTTGTAAATAAGCCAAAGGGTATGGTAGTTCATCCTGCACCCGGCAATTACACGGGAACACTTGTGCAGGCACTTTTGTATCACTGCGGAAGCAGACTTTCCAGTATAAATGGTGTTATAAGACCTGGTATTGTACACAGAATAGATAAACTCACCAGCGGATTATTGATGGTAGCTAAAAATGACGCTGCTCATCTTGGACTTTCGTCTCAGATAGAGGCGCATACATTTACAAGAGAATATCAGGCGATCTGTATCGGCCATATGAAGGAACTATCCGGAACGATAAATGCACCGATAGGGAGACATCCAGTAGACAGAAAGAAAATGGCAGTAACAAGCAAAAACAGCAAATATGCAGTCACTCATTATGAGGTTATTTCTGAATATAAGGGATATTCGTATCTTAAACTTCGCCTTGAAACAGGGCGTACTCATCAGATACGTGTGCATCTTTCAAGTATAGGTCATCCTGTACTGGGCGATGATGTTTACGGAAAGCCTTTCAGCGGTATTGATGGACAGTGCCTTCATGCAGGGAAAATCGGATTTATCCATCCAACAAGCCATGAGTACATGGAATTTATAAGTCCGCTGCCTGATTATTTTGAAAGAGTCATGAGGAAAATAAGCCTTAGATAAAAGGGAGAATACTATGTTTGAAGCAATAAACAAAGTTTATCTTATGACAGATCTTGATGGAACTCTTCTTACAAAAAACAAAGAGATATCAGTCTCTGATCTTGAAGCAATTGAAAGATTCCGCAAAAATGGCGGCAGATTTTCATTTGCAACGGGCAGAACTCTTCAATCTGCTATGCAGTACATTACTGAGCTGAAAATAGACGCTCCTGTCATAATGTATAATGGTGCTTGTATATATGATCCTGTCTCTGAGAAAATACTCTATATTCACGCACTTCCAATTAATGCATATGATTTCACATTGGAAATTTTTAAAGTCTTTCCGCAGGTCGGTGCAGAGATACTTACGCCTGATGGAACATATATCATAAAGCTGAATGATTACGAAGAGAAACACGCTCTATATTGCAATGATCCGATATTCTGCACTATTGATGACGTTCCAAAAGGAGATTGGATGAAGGTTCTCTTTACAATGAGTCCTCATGACATTGATCGACTTATAGAATTTGCTGCTGAAAGAAATTTTAAAGATGTATCCTTTACACGCTCAGAAGATATTTTTTATGAAATGATGCCGGCTGGTGTTTCAAAAGGAAGCGCCCTTAATGAATGCCGACATATTCTTGATCTTAAAGATATAACATTTGCTGCGGCAGGTGATTATAATAATGATCTTGAGCTTGTTAGAAATGCTGATTTCGGAGCAGCTCCTGCAAATGCTCAGCATTGTGTCAAGGAAAGCGCTGATTATATAATGAAAGCATCATGTGATGAAGGCGCAATTGCTGAGTTAATTTCAGTTATTGAATCCAAAGTTAAAAACATGGAGGTATTATAATGGACGCAACAACAAAAAAACAGCTGCAGGCTACTGCCTGCAAAGTACGTATGGGTGTTATTGAAGGAACATTCAACGCAAAGTCAGGTCATCCGGGCGGTTCTCTTTCAATAAGTGATCTGTTGACCTATCTTTACTTTGTCAATATGCACGTAGATCCTTCACAGCCCCAAATGTCTGACCGTGACAGAATGGTTCTTTCAAAGGGACATTGTGCTCCGGCTTTATATGCGGCACTTGCACAGCGTGGATTTTTCTCATATGATGAGCTGAAATCACTTCGTCATATCGGTGCTATGCTTCAGGGACATCCGTGTATTCATACTCCAGGTGTTGATATGTCCAGCGGCTCTCTTGGTCAGGGAATCTCAGCAGCATGTGGCATGGCTCTTGCCGGTAAGCTCGACAATGCTGCTTATAAGGTGTATACTATTCTTGGTGACGGTGAGGTTGAAGAAGGTCAGGTATGGGAAGCTGCTATGTTTGCGTCTCATTATAAGCTTGATAATCTTATTGCGATAATTGATAATAATGGTCTTCAGATAGACGGAGCTATTACAGAAGTATGCTCACCAGAGCCGATAACAGATAAATTTGCAGCGTTCGGCTGGCACGTAATTACAATGGATGCACATGATTTTGATTCCATCGAATCTGCATTCAATGAAGCGGAAACCATAGTAGGAAAGCCTGTAGCTATTATTCAGAAGAGTATCAAGGGCAAGGGCGTTTCATTTATGGAAAATCAGGTAGGCTGGCACGGCAAAGCGCCTAATAAAGAAGAATATGATAAGGCAATGGCAGAGCTTAGCGCTCAGCTGCGTGAATTGGAGGATTAAACTATGGCAGATATAATTAAAAAGGCAACCAGAGAAAGCTATGGTGAAGCACTGGCTGCACTGGCTGATAAATATCCTAATCTCGTTGTTCTAGACGCTGACCTTGCGGCAGCAACAAAAACAGGTATTTTTAAGAAAGCTTGTCCTGAACGCTTCTTTGACTGCGGCATTGCAGAGGCAAATATGATGGGCGTTGCGGCAGGGCTTGCTACAGCAGGAAAGATTCCATTTGCAAGCACATTTGCAATGTTTGCGGCAGGCAGAGCTTATGAGATAGTAAGAAATTCAATTGGCTATCCTCATTTGAATGTAAAGATAGGTGCAACTCATGCGGGTATTTCTGTAGGCGAGGATGGCGCTACTCATCAGTGCAATGAGGATATTGCTCTCATGCGTACAATTCCAGGTATGACTATTATCAATCCAGCCGATGACGTTGAAGCAAAGGCGGCTATTGAAGCTGCCATAAACTTTGACGGACCTGTATATCTGCGTTTTGGAAGACTTGCAGCACCTGTTTTCAATGACACATCAAGCTATAAGTTCGAGCTTGGCAAGGGTATTACACTGAGAGACGGCAAGGACATAACTATTGTTGCTACCGGTCTGATGGTTTCAGAAGCTTTGAACGCTGCAAAGCAGTTGGAAGCTGAGAACATTGATGCAAGAGTTATCAATATTCATACGATCAAGCCTTTGGATAAGGATATTATCTGCAAGGCTGCTGCTGAAACAGGGCTTATTGTAACTGTTGAGGAGCATAGCATTATTGGCGGTCTTGGCAGTGCTGTAGCAGAAGCTGTAACTGAATGTACACCTGTTCCCGTTGTAAAGATCGGTGTAAATGACGAGTATGGTCATTCTGGTCCGGCTGTTGATCTTTTGAAGGAATTCGGTCTTTGTGCTGATAATATTGCAGCTATTGTAAAGAAAGCTATTTCTAATAAGAAGTAATTGATATTTTATTTTTTAAGTCACTTTTGATGTTTCATGTCAAAAGTGACTTTGTATTTATTATGACGTTGACTTGTTTTTATAATTAATATTATAATATTATGACAAATTGGAATTTGTGGAGGAATGCACATGAAAAAAATACTTGTAACTGGCGGCACTGTATTTGTGAGTAGATATATAGCAGAATACTATATTGCTAAAGGATATGATGTATATGTACTTAACAGAAATAGCAGAGAACAATCAATAGGGGCAAAGCTCATTAAAGCAGACAGACATAATTTAGGTGATACTCTTCGTAAATTTCATTTTGATGTTGTAATAGATACTGGTTATACTTCAGAAGATGTTAACTTGTTACTTGATGCATTAAACAGTTATGGTGATTATTTTTTTATTAGTTCAAGTGCTGTATATCCAGAATATTGTAAATCTCCATTTACAGAAGAGACTCAATTAGGTCTTAATAAATATTGGGGAGAATATGGAACAAATAAAATTAAAGCAGAAGAGACTTTGATGAATAGAAATCCTAATGCATATATTCTTAGACCACCATATTTATACGGTAAGATGAATAATGTTTATAGAGAAGCATTTGTTTTTGACTGTGCTTTAAAAGACAGAGCATTTTATTTACCTAAGGATGGAAAAATGAAATTACAGTTTTTTCATATTCATGATTTGTGTAGATTTATAGATATGATTTTGATGAAAAAGCCACATCAACATATTTTTAATGTTGGCAACATAGATATGATTTCTATTCGTGAATGGGTTGAACTCTGTTATAATGTAGTTGATAAGAAAGTTAAATTCGTAAATGTGTTTAATGATATTGAACAAAGAAATTATTTCAGTTTTTATAATTACGAATATTATCTTGATGTTTCAAAGGAATATGAAATAATGCATGATACTATAT
>CAMWPG010000060.1 GCA_947176075.1 uncultured Ruminococcus sp.
CATTTTGATCTATGCAAGTATTAAATTATAGTAAACGCCAAATAAATTTATCGTTTACTATAAAATAAAAGGAGGAAGCATTGGTGAAATCATCATTTTTAAAGCGCTGTGCCGGAGTGTTTCTCGCTGGTACAATAATGTTTTCAGGAGCATCAGGCACATTTCTCATGTCGGAAGAAACAGAAGCTGCCGGCACAAGCTATCACTTTGACTTTGGAGGAAATGGTGCTGCTAATGGCTATACAGCTGTAAGTGCATCAGATGGTTATAATTCTCAGAAAGGATATGGCTTTTCAAACACATCAGGAGTAAAGAATGTTGCGGCTTCTGGAAACGGTGCTTTGAGTGATGCGGTTCAGTTTACGGATACAAAATGGTCAAATACATTCAATGTTGATCTGCAAAACGGACTCTATCGTGTGAGTGTAACTCTCGGTAATACCAATAGAACATCAGTTGTGGCTGAGGATGTTCTTCAGATCATCAACATGACTGGCAATAATGCTTATGATTCCATACTTATTCCAGTTACGGATGGTCAGCTGAATATTATGGCGACAGATGGAAAAGCCGGATATCCTCATACAATGAGCGCGCTTGATATAGAATGGGTATCAGCCGATACACAGCTTCCTCCTACTATTTGGATGTGCGGAGATTCGACTGTCTGCAACTATTATCCAAAGGATACAAGCGTACAGGCAGGTTGGGGTCAGGTTCTTGACAAATTTGTAGATTCATCCAAATGGCAGATAAGAGATATGGCGGCAAGCGGTCAATATGCCAAGGGCTTTGTTGAGGCAGGACAGTTTGCGCCTATTATGAAATATGGAAAAGCAGGTGATATTTATATCATCTCTATAGGTATAAACGATACTAATTATTCAAATGCGGACGAATATACCAAATATGTAACGGACATGACGCAGCAAGCAAAGGCAAAGGGTATGCGGGTCGTTCTTGTCAAGCAACAGGGACGTGCGAGCGATGTGAATCGCAGCCCGCTTCTGAAAGGACGCTGGTTTGGCGGTCAGCTCGATGCTATAGGAGTTGCTGAAAACGTTCAGGTCATTGATCTTTTTACACCATGGCAGGAGCATACTACATCAATCGGTTATGATGCAACGCTGGGGCTGTACTGCGAAGGTGACGATCTTCATCCTAATCGTGCAGGAGCTATGAAGCTTGCTGAAATTGCCGCTTCCCTCATTGATTTTGACGGAACATCTGTTTCTGAGACAGGAGCTGAAATAGATGAAGACGTCACATTCATGCTGAAAAACAGCAACAGCGGACTTTATCTGACTCTTGAGGGTGATGCAGCTGACGGAACAAATACAGTTCAGCTTCCTGCACAAGATATTGATTCAGGCAGAGCACTCTGGAGAGCAAAGGCTGCCGGAGATGGCTATTATCGTATATATAACGTATCAGAAAGCGGCGAATATCTTCTTGATACAGCAGGCAATAATGCTAAAAACGGTACTAATATAGGAGTATGGAGCGATACTGCCTGTGAAGCTCAGCTTTTTAAGTTTATTGCCAATGATGATGGCAGCTATACTATTGCGACAAATATTTCTAAAGATAAGAGTGCGGTAGAGGTCGCATCAGCTTCAGCTGATCCGGGTGCAAATGTGCAGGAATGGGAGAGAAATGGTCATGCCTGCCAGAACTGGTTTATTGAAAAAGCTGTACAGTCTGCTTCAAAGGCAGTTGTGGGCGATATAAATGAAGATGGAGTTATAAATATTTTTGATGTGTCACTTCTGAAAAGCTTGCTTTCATCTAATGATATTACTCGAAAACAGCATAGAATTGCTGATGTGAATGCTGATTCTGTAATAGATGCTAAGGATTGCAAGGCACTTAACGAATATGTAGTGAAAAAGCATACTATGTATGAAGCATCAGGCGGCAGACAGATACTTTATGCAGTAGATCAGGCGTATAATTGTGCATTTGAAGAAAATATAAATGTAGGCTTTTCATCCGATGCATATCTCAATTTTGACAATAAGATCGGCAGCTTTGCGGAATGGATAGTAAATGTTCCTGAAAAAGGAAATTATCTCTGTACATTTAAAATTGCTAATGGCAGTGCAAATGATCGAAAAATGAAGATCGAGGTTAATAATAGAGAGGATTACTGGCTCCAGCCGTTCCTTACAACATCTGCGTGGACTTCATGGGCGGAAAGAGCGATAGTGCTTCCTCTGGAGGCTGGCAGGAATATTATTCGCACAACATCTGTCACAGCCGAGGGCGGTCCTAATATGGATTATATGAGAGTAGAATGGACAGATGAACCTATCGCTGAGATCTATATTCCGGAATCAAATCCAGATATTACAGTGAATAACAACAAGACTATTTATATAGCAGGCGATTCTACTGTGCAGACATACCGTGCAAGCTATGCTCCGCAGCAGGGATGGGGCGCATTTATAGGAAACTATTTTGACGATACAATAAATATTGAAAATCATGCTATTGCAGGAAGAAGCTCGAAAAGTTTTTATGATAATGGCAGATTGGATACCATTCTTGAAAAGATAAAAGAAGGCGATTATCTGCTTGTGCAATTCGGAATAAATGACAGTGCAGCAAGCAATGCTGAACGTTATGCTCCGACCTGCGGCAGCGTTCCAGGAATAGAGGGCAGTTATGAGTTCTATATGGCAAAATATATTGAGGGTGCAAAATCAAAGGGAGCTACTCCTATTATTATATCCCCGACGCTCAGCCTTAAAAATAATACAAACGGCAAATTCACATCAAGTTATACGAATTATACGGATTCCATAAAGAAGCTTGCAGCATACTACAATATTCCTTATATTGATCTCAACGGACTTATGGTCGATCATTATAATTATATTGGGTATGATAAAGCTTACACATATCATATGTGTTCAACAGGTTCTACTGATATGACTCACTTTACTGAGACAGGCGCAAATGCAGTTGCCGGTCTTATTGCGGGTGCTATAAAGGATCTGAAACTTGATATTTCCGGTAAGATAAAGTAAAATAAAAATTAAGAAGCCTGTCATTTCCGTTTCATGGGATGACAGGCTTTTTATATTATATTTAGAACTTGTGTTCTTAATCCAGAGTTGGTTTTATTTCACCGCAAGCAATTTTTTCGCCTGACGCTCCGGATGGCTGAGTGTGAAAATCATCGTAGCTTTTGTGGATAACTATAGTTTTACCGATGACTTCATCGGGCGTGAATCTGTTTGTAAGGAACGCAAAGGACGCTTTTTGACCTGCTGAGAATAAAGGCGGCATATCGCCGGCGTGAAATGGATGTTCACATTTATAAGGGTTATAGTGTCCCAGTGTATCAGCAAACAGATCCTGTTGATTACCGCTGCAAGAGCCGCCTTCATGAATGTGGACAGCAAAGATAGATGATTTACAGAGCGTCTCTTCAACCGGCAGTCCTTTTACCGCAATAGAAACTGCCGTTCCGTCATCAGTTTCTGTAAAATATGCGTATCCTTTAATGTTTGGGTATTTTGCTGAGCCCTTTATAGCAGCAATCGCTGATTGTCCGAAATATGATCTCATAAAGCACCTCCACGATATACTATGATAATTTTGAGTAAAATGTCAAAATTACATATTGCTTTTTTATCATTTGGATTTAATCAGCAGTTAGAACTTGTCTTCATAAGCAAAATGTGCGGATTTTCTAGCAGATTTTGCCGATGACAAGACAAAAATCCGCAGGCTGTACTTTGTGTACTGCAAGGATTTTTAACACATTCAGCGGAAAAATCTGCTGAAAAGGCGTACGTTGAGCTTGTGAAGACGAGTTCTTAAGATGTCATTTTCTCCATGTTGTAGGAGAAAAGAGAATTACTATTGGGAAAAGCTCAAGGCGACCTGCAAGCATATTAAATATTAAAATAATTTTTGAAGTAGGAGAGAAAAATGCAAAATTTTGTGTAGGACCTGCAAGTTCAAAACCCGGTCCTATATTATTCAGAGATGCTGCTACTGAACTGAAATTAGTGATAAAATCATGACCTTCAGCGGAAATTATAAGCAGTGATAAAGAAAATATAAAAATATATACGATAAGGTATGTGTTGAGAGCACGTACTGTTTCGTGATTTATCTCATGTCCATCCATTTTTATTTTCTTTATAAGCTTAGGATGTATCTGTATGCGTATTTCTTTTATTATAGTTTTAAACATGATTATGAAACGTGATATTTTTATTCCGCCGCTTGTGCTTCCTGCACATGCGCCTGTAAACATCAGAATCAATAGTATAGTTTTGGAAAGCTCAGGCCATTCATTGAAATCAGCTGTAGAGAAGCCTGTTGTAGTAATTATTGAGCTGACTGTGAATGCTGCATTACGTGCAGCATCGCCGATAGAATCATTTAGACTGCGAATATTAAAGGTTATTATAATTGAAGAAAGAGTTATTATTCCGAGATATACCCAAACCTCGGATATACGAAGAGCATCCTTCCAACGCCTGTAAAGTATTAAAAAATATGCACTGAAATTTATGCCGAACAGAATCATAAATATGGTTACGATTATCTGTATTATGGGAGAAAAGCTTGCCATGCTGTCATTAAGAAATCCGAATCCGCCGGTGCCTGCTGTTGCAAAGGCAGTGTTTACAGCATAGAAAACGGGCATTTTTACGAATAATAGACATATAAATTCAAATATTGTAAGTCCGAGGTACATTGCATAAAGCAAAAATGCTGTGCTTTTTACACGAGGAACAAGCTTTCCTACCATAGGACCGGGGCTTTCTGCTTTCATAAGATTCATATTTCCAGCGCCTGAGAGTGGAAGAAAAGCCATAATAAATACAAGAACGCCCATACCTCCTATCCAGTGAGTAAAGCTTCTCCAGAAAAGACAGCATTTGGGAAGTGCTTCCACTGAATGTATTATACTTGCGCCGGTGGTAGTAAAGCCTGATACTGATTCAAATAAAGCATCAATAAAGTTTGGTACAGCACCTGACATAAAAAGCGGCAATGCACCTAAAAGACTAAGCAATATCCAGCTTAAAGATACAATAACAAAGCCTTCTCTTGAATACAAGGTTTTATTTTTGGGTTTTATAAAAATAAGTATTAATACACCTATAACAAGCGAAATAATAGCAGAGCCTGAAAATGCATAGCTTGCATTTTCATTGAAAATAACTCCTACAAATGCAGGCAGCAGCATGAAAATCGCATTAAAGCATGATACCCAGCCCAGCACAACAAAGATCATAGCAAAGTTCATATTTTCAAACTACCTCCTGATTATTCCAGAATGTCACATATATCATGCAGTCCGAGATGACGTGATACAACAACAACAGAATCACCAAGCTTTATAGTGTCTTGACCTCTTGGTATTATCATATCATTATTACGAACAATGCAGGCAATGAGTACATTTGGCTTGAATTTGAGACTTTGCAGCTGAGTATCAAGAATTGAAGATCTTTCTCTTATGACAAATTCAGCAGCTTCAACTTTTCCTTTTATAAGACTGTACAGCGTTTCTACATTACTTCCCATAGAGTTTTTCATAGCACGTACAAATTGCACTATGTTTTCCGCTGTGATATGTTTAGGGTTTACTATAGAGTCAAGATCAAGCTTTTGTATGATCTCGTCATATTCAATTCTGTTTACTTTAGTGACGATTTTACCATTCATTCTGCTGTGGGCAAAGAGCGAAAGAAGTATGTTTTCTTCATCAAGATTGGTAAGCGCTACAAATGCCCCCATATTGTCTATGCCTTCCTCAAGGAGCGTTTCATTTTCAGATGCATCTCCGTGAATGATAGTTGCTTTTGGCAGCTTTACGCAAAGCTCTTCGCAGCGTTGTTTGTTACGATCAATTATTTTTACTGAAATACCTGTTTTAAGTAGCATTTTACTTAGATAGTATGCGATATTTCCGCCGCCGGCTATCATTAAATTTTTGATCTGATTGGAGTGGTAGTTTATCTTTTTGAAGAATTTGTTTGCATTTTGCGGAGTTGCAACTATTGATATCATATCGCCTTGCTTAAACGTCATATCACCGCCCGGAATAATCGCTTCATCCTTGCGTTCTATCATACATACCAAAACATCGCATTTGAGTTTAGAGCTTATCTCCTTAACTGAATAATCAGTAAGAATGCAGTTATTAGGAAGTCGGAATTTCAGAAGCTCCAGCTTACCCTTGGCAAAAGTGTCTATCTTGACTGCTGACGGAAATCTTATAACCCTTGCTATTTCGCTTGCGGCGGCAAATTCAGGATTTATTACCATTGCCAGACGAAGCTCCTCTTGCAGATACGGTGCATCCTTGCTGTACTCAGGATTTCTGACACGAGCAATTGTCTGACATTTACCGGCTTTTTTTGCAACGAGACAGCATAGGAGATTAAGCTCATCCGATGCGGTAACAGCAATCATAAGGTCAGTATGCTCAATTCCTGCTTCAAACTGGACGCTGTGTGTCGCACCGTTTCCGATAACACCCATTACATCGTATTTTCTTGAAGCTTCATTTATCTTTTTTTCATCAATATCAATAACGGTAATGTCATTTCCTTCATCAGAAAGCTGCTGAACGATAGCTTGTCCTACCTTGCCGCAGCCTACAACTATAATATTCAAAATATCAACCGCCTTTCATATTTTACGGATATACTTTTATATTATTATACCATATTTTTTTATTTTTTCAACCGCTTTCATGGATTTTATAAAAACGATGTAAATGCGTATAATACTATGCATATGATAAGTGCTTGTTGGATATTTTATTAAAAACAAAAGAATTACAAGAAAATGCTGGAAAAGTTCACGAAATCATGATATACTTTATACGAATATTTTTATATGAAAATCGTATAAGGATTATTCTGTTTTATATAAGGAGGTCAATATATGAGAAAAGTACAATTTACCGAAACTGTTCTGCGTGATGCAAACCAGTCACTCATGGCAACTCGTCTCCCATATAAGGATTACGAGGATATTCTTCCGACAATGGATACAGCTGGTTATTATTCTGTAGAATGCTGGGGCGGAGCTACATTTGATTCCTGCCTGAGATATCTGGATGAAGATCCGTGGGAAAGACTGAGAGGCCTTAGAAAAAATCTTCCCGGCAGCAAGCTTCAGATGCTTCTGAGAGGTCAGAATCTTCTTGGCTATAAGCATTATCATGACGATGTAGTAGAGAAGTTTATTGAATTGTCTATTAAAAATGGTATTGATATTATTCGTATTTTTGATGCGCTAAATGATTTCAGAAATCTTGAAACAGCTTTGGAGGCAACCTTGAAATATGCAACGCCTAATACTGTAGCATCAGGCTGTATTTCATACACTCAGAGTCCGGTACACACTGTAGAAAAATATGTTAAGATGTGTAAGGAACTTAAATCTATGGGCTTTCAGACAATATGCCTTAAAGATATGGCTGGTACAATGACACCGTATGAGGCTGAGCATCTTATTAAGGGTATAAAGGATGCTGTAGGAGATATCCCACTTATTCTTCATACTCACAGCACTACAGGTATGGCGTATATGACCCTGATGAAGGCTATCGAGTGCGGAATAGATGTTATAGATACAGCTGCATCATGCTTCTCAGGCGGAACATCTCAGCCGTCAACAGAGACAATGTTTTATATGCTTCAGCAGTATGGAATTGAAACAGGTCTAAATGAAGCTGTTATAAATAAGGTCAATGATTATTTTAAGCCGATAAAGCAGAAGTATGTTGACAGCGGTATGATAAATCCAAAGAGCCTTGCAACTGATGCTCAGGCACTTGTATATAAAGTGCCGGGCGGTATGCTTTCAAATATGATCGCTAATCTTACTGATATGAAGGCTATGGATAAGTTTGAAGCTGCTCTTGAAGAGATCCCGAAGGTTCGTGCTGACCTTGGCTATCCTCCGCTGGTAACACCTCTTTCCCAGATGGTAGGAAATCAGGCTGTAACTAATGTTCTGGTGGGTCAGAGGTATAAGCAGATCTCTAAGGAAGTAAAGAATTACATCAAGGGTGAATACGGTACTGCACCTGCTCCGGTCAATGAGGAACTAAAGGTTCAGGTTCTGGGTGAGGGCGTGGAGCCTGTTGATTGCCGTATTGAAGATCAGAAGCGTACAGGTGAGGAAATGAAAGACGCAGCAGCTGCTTTGGGAGATTTTGCACGTTCCGAAGAGGATCTGATGAGCTATATCTGTTTCCCGGATCAGACTGTTAAGTATCTTGAAAAGCGCAAGGCAGAAAAAGAAAACGAAGCAGTATATACTATTGAGGAAATGTAAGGAGGGAAGTATATGATAAAAATATTTCCCGCAGCAGAAATGGGACTTGGAGAAGCAGGAGTTACAGCTGTTTTTGGTTATGCTGTTGTATTTGCAGGCTTGCTCATTCTTATGATATTGCTTTATATAATGGCTGCGATATTCAAATCAAGGGCTGGCAAGGCTGAAAAGAAGCCGGCAGCAGAGACTGTCAAAACTCCTGTCAAAGCCGTATCTGCACCGCTTGCACCGGGTTCTGCCGGACATATAAAGCTGTTTGATGTTCCTGATAAGGAAGCGGCAATGGTAATGGCAGTAGTTGCTTATAAAATGCAGAAACCGCTCAATGAGCTGCGTTTCATTTCAATCAAGGAGGTAAAAAGCGATGAAGTATAAGGTTACGCTTAATGGTAAAACATACGAGGTTGAGGTTGAAGCAGGAAAGGCTATTTTGCTTGATGAATATGAAGCGCTTGCACCTGCTCCGGCAACTCCGATTGCGGCAGTACCAGCTGCGGCGGCAGCTTCGGTGACAGCAGCTGCACCGGCAGCCGTATCATTGGCAGCGGGCGAAACTGTAGAATCACCTATGCCCGGCAATATTCTCAGTGTAAATGTAAATCAGGGTGACAAGGTCAAGGAAGGTCAGGTTCTGGCAATACTTGAAGCTATGAAGATGGAAAATGAGATTCCGGCACCTAAGGACGGTACTATTGTACAGGTCGTAACTTCAAAGGGTGCTGTTGTAGAGACAGGTTCACCGCTGTTCGTAATTGCATAAGGAGGGGAATTGATGAATATACTTGATACCCTTCAAACCTTGCTGAATGATTCTGGCTTTACTGGATTCTTTATGGACGGAGGCTGGAAGAATCTTGTAATGATTGCAATATCCTGTGTTCTTTTATATCTGGGTATTGTAAGAAAATTTGAACCGCTTCTTTTGGTGGGAATTGCATTTGGATGTCTTCTTGTAAATATTTCAAACTTTTTCGTTGACGGCGCAAGCTCTGCAAATGCTCTGTATCATCCTGAGCTTTGGAGTGCATTCCTTGATGAGTCGAGTGAATATTATCATAGCTATGGTCATATTATGTCTCAGGGCGGACTGCTCGATATTCTCTATATCGGAGTTAAGACTGGACTTTATCCGTCACTTATATTCCTTGGCGTTGGTGCAATGACAGACTTTGGTCCGCTTCTTGCAAATCCAAAGAGCCTGCTTCTTGGTGCGGCTGCACAGCTGGGCGTATTCCTTGCATTCTTCGGTGCCGTATGTCTTGGCTTTGAGGGCAATGAGGCAGCATCTATAGGCATTATCGGAGGTGCTGACGGACCAACGGCGATATTCCTTACAAGTAAGCTTGCTCCGCATCTTCTTGGTCCGATAGCTATAGCAGCATATTCCTATATGGCGCTTATACCTATGATACAACCGCCGCTTATGAGACTGCTGACTACAGAAAAGGAACGCTCTGTAAAGATGGTTCAATCACGACAGGTTTCAAAGACAGAAAAGATTCTCTTTCCGATTATTGTAAGTATGTTTGTTATACTTCTGCTGCCGTCTACAGCTCCGCTGGTAGGTTGTCTCATGCTTGGCAATCTCTGGAGAGAATGCGGTGTAACAGCTCGTCTTTCTGATACAGTACAGAATGCACTTATGAATATTGTAACAGTATTTCTTGGTATTTCTGTTGGTGCGACTACTGTTGCATCATCATTCCTGTCCTTACAGACATTATTTATCGTGCTTCTTGGACTTATTGCATTTGGATTTTCCACTGTTGGAGGACTTCTTGTCGGAAAAATTATGTATAAGCTTTCAGGCGGCAAAATAAATCCGCTTATTGGTTCAGCTGGTGTATCTGCTGTTCCTATGGCTGCTCGTGTTTCACAGGACGAGGGTAAGAAGGCTAACCCAAGCAATTTCCTGCTTATGCATGCTATGGGTCCAAATGTGGCAGGTGTTATCGGCTCTGCAATTGCAGCCGGATTCCTGCTTGCAGTATTCAAATAAATTTGATTTAAAAGAAATGGCTTGCGTATCAAATCTTACGCAAGCCATTTTTTGTTGATTTCACCTTTAAAGAATTAATTATATTTTGTTAATTCTATCTTGTTAATTCTATCTTTATATTTTATTATCAGATATAAGCTATAACATATTGATATTACAGTTATAAAT
>CAMWPG010000061.1 GCA_947176075.1 uncultured Ruminococcus sp.
TGCTTGTTGTTGTAGTAGTTGTTGTTGTTGTGGGTGTTGTTGCGTCTGTTGTGGTAGTGGTAGTAGTTGTTGTGGTCGTGGTTGTTTCTTCTGTGGTAGTTGTGGTGGTAGTTGTGGTCGTGGTTGTTTCTTCTGTTGTTGTCGTTGTTGTAGTAGTTGTTGTGGTTGTTTCTTCTGTTGTGGTAGTGGTTGTAGTAGTTGTTATTTCCTCTGTGGTTGTAGTTGTTGTAGTTGTAGTAGTTGTTGTTTCCTCTGTTGTTGTGGTCGTAGTAGTTGTTGTGGTAGTTGTTGTTTCATCTGTTGTGGTTGTAGTTGTAGTAGTTGTTGTTGTAGTAGTTGTTGTGGTGGTGGTTGTCGTTGTAGTAGTAGTTGTTGTTGTTGTTTCCTCAGGAACTTCCAGATAAATAGCACCATCTACTGCCTTTGCTGCGTCGTAATCAAACATATTGTTTCCTTCATTATCAAGGAATTCCCATGGAGTACGAGCATCATTCATCAAAGCAGTAACAGGGAATACATAATATGTCTTACCATTTTCAGTTACTTTACTAACACCAAGCTGTTCTGCAAGCGCTACAGCTGCATCATAATCCATTGCATTTTCATAATAATATTTTACAATAGAAGCACCATCTGCTGCCTTTGTGATCACATTGTCGCCTACAGCACCTGCAAATGTCATCGGATCTTCCATAGCCATCATATTTGACAGCCAATCGTATGCATCGCCATTTTCTACTTCATAGAATTTGATGAGATTCTTAAGTGCAGGATCAAGCTTCATCTTACCACGCACACCCTGAGATCCTGTGAAATCATTGAATACGCTGATTGAAACCTGAATATCTCCTTCATTCCATGAATCCTTATCATAGTAATTCTTAGAAATAACCAGCTGAACTGTATCGTCATAATAAGGCGTAGCATCTGCAATGATGTTTACATAGCCAACCTTTTCCAGCTTGATCGCATCATACTGGAAGAGATTTTGTTCGTTTTTATTAAGCCATTCCCAGTTTGAATAATTAGTATCAATATATATTGGGAAAGGATAATAGTTCACGCCATTTTCATCTGTCTTCATTTCAATGCCGTACATACCTGCTGCTGCCTTAACGGTTTCAGCATCCTTTACAGTATATTCAGCACCAAATATAATCTTGCCGTCTTTGAATACATTATCGCTTATACGTGTTGTATTAGAAGCAAATATCAAATTTTTTGCATTTACTGTCCAGATATCATCGCCGTACTGGTAGTCCTCTACATTAATAAAGTTACCATTTGTCGCCGGCTCTATAACAGCATTAAGAGCATCGCTGAGAACATACTTACCACGGATACCAAGCGTAGGCTCTGTTGCATTGAATGCCATAAGACCTACATTAGCTGTTTTTCCAGGAGCAATATATTTGCTGCCATTATCATCTTCAGCGCCCATCTGAACATAAAGTCCGGTAGGAACTACATCAGGCTCTGCAAGAATGTAAACAGAACCGGATTCTTTAAGCTTAAGTCCATCAGGATAAACATTATGCTCGTCAGGAGCAAGCCATTCCCAATCAGCAAATGATGTATCAAGCTTGATCTCAAAATCATATACCCATTTGCCGTCATCAAGCTGTATAGGTTTCATGCCATACTTATCCGCTACAGCCTTTACGGTATCAATATCAGCAATTGAATAGCTGATACCGAAGATAAGCTCGCCATCCTTGAATGCGCCCTCACTCAGATCCTTTACATTAGTTACAAAGATCTGCTTATTTGCATTTACCATCCATATGTCACTTCCGTACTGGAAGTCAACAGTCTCGATCCATTCGTCGGTACTGAAAGTATATACATTAGGCGTTGCGATCTCGGCAAGTGCATCGCCCAAAATATATCTGCCTCTTAAAGCCATTATCTTTTCGTCGGAATTATGTGCAATAAGACCAAAATATGCCTCATCATCTCCAGGGCTGATATATTTTCCGCCTTCATAATTACCGCCGCCCATTTCTACATACAAGCCCTTATACTCTGTTGTAGTTGTAGTTGTTGCTGTAGTAGTTGTGGTTGTAATTTTAGTTGTCGTCGTTGTTGTTGTAGTAGTTGTTGTAGTTGTAGTTCCAATAGGATCTACAATGATATTAATGGTACCGCTTACCAGATAAAGCGCAACATTCAAATTGTTTTTAACAGCTTCGCAGAATGGTCTCTTTGAATCTGGATTGATCGCTGTATCAAATACCAGCGGGAATGAGTAATAAGAACCATGCTCATCATCTTTCTTTAATTCAAGACCCATGCTCTTTGCAACAGATTCCACAACAGCCTTGCTTGCTATGTCATAGTTTATAGAGCCTATAACAGCACCATCATCAGCAGCAGGTACACCTTTGCTTGTTGAACCGACAATGATCATCTTATCAGCTGTGAATGTCATATCTGCAAAATCAGGATATGCCTCTCCAGGCTCACTATCCTTATCGCCAAGAGCTGTTACTTTAAGAACTCCTTTTTCAAGAAGAGTTTCTTCAAACTTGACCTTTACAGATTCCAAGCCGCCCAGATCCTTGTAAACCACAGGAGAAATATAAACTTCTCCGCCGGCATTTTCCCAATATTCGCCTGCTTCCCATCTATAGCCATTCGGATCAGGGGCAGGTATAGAAACGGTGTCCTGTGTAGCTGTAGTCACAGAAGTAGTTGTAGAGCTTGATGCTGTTGAGTCACTTGTAGCAGTAGTAGTGGTAGTTGTTGTTGTTGAATCTGATGTATCTGTTTCGGTCGTTGTAGTAGTAGATGATGTTGTAGTTGTAGTTGTTGTAGTAGTTGTTGTACTATCAACATCAGACTTAGGAACCAATACCTTAATAAAGCCGTCAACTGTAGAAACATTAAATTCTTCATCTACTTCACTTACAGCATAGGCATCTGTAATAGTAACAGGGAATTTATAAGCTATCTCATCTCCCTCAGCTACTCCGCTGATCTTAACCTTATTTGCCAGATTTACAATGTTCTTTGAATCGGCAAGTGTAAGCTCAAATGTCAGAACAGTTGTATCCGCAGTATCGGATATAAACAGTTCATCATCAGCAGCGAACAGCCACTTATAAGTATTCACATCAATGTTTTCGCCATTGGCAACAGCACTGCTAAACGCACTGCCTGCCTTAGCAGCAGCTTTGGATACAAGCTTAGCATCCTGTGCCTGATAGGATGAAATATTCAGCCTGCCGCTATTTGCTGCCTCCGCATATTCCCCTTTCAGATTGTCTACCTTAACCTCAAGCTTAACAGTATCACCGGGAGCACCAACAGCTTCACCAACGGTGAACGTTACAGTTTCCGCTGCCGCAGAACTCAGGCTAAATCCGGCAGTTGCAGTAGAAACTGCTGTACAGCAAGCAGTCAAAACAGATAGTACTTTTTTTAACTTCATTTCAAATCTTCCTTTCTACTATATTTTTTTGCGTATCATTCTCATGCAGCCTGATATTTCATATAATAACCAGACCGCACTTTTAACCGCTTCGGTTTTCTTTGCAATCAGCACTCCTCCGCCTGAAAGGCAGCACTTTTTAATAAAGCAAACCCCGCTAAAATAAAATATGCAATGAAAACCTAAACATATGTTTATTATACCAAACGCAAACGAAAATTGCAATAGATATTTCAAAATATTTTTCAAAAAGTTAGTAATTTGCACTGTTTACACAATTTTACACAACGATATCGGTCACATTGCACAATTGACATTTGTTTCCGGTCTCTATCACATTCATTATTTCTTTAATAACAGTGTCGATCGCAAAAAGCTGCCGCAAAATTACGCAGCAGCTCATTACAATTTATTCAGACCTTTTCCTTATAACTGCTCCAGAAGGAAATTCCTCGCTGCATGGAAACTTTATCTTCATCATAGCATGATTTGCAGTTTCTATAAGCTCTCCGTCTCCATTATAAAGCTGTCCATCCAGAGAAACCTCAAACGGCGGTCTACCCGGTGCAAGTATCTCTATAATATCATTTGCAAAGAACCTGTTTCTCTGCGTTGCAAAAACAAAGCTGTCTTTGCATTCATCTACCACACCAATTACATCAGATGCTTTAAGGTAGCTGTTGTCCTCATATCTCTGACAATCCTTTGGATGCCCAAAAAAGAATCCTGTGCAGTAATCACGATGACTTACATGATACACCTCATTATGCACCCACTCCGGCAATGGTCGTCCTTCCTTATATGCATCTACCGCCGCACGATATGCATTTGCCGCAACTGAAACATAATACGCCGATTTCGCTCTGCCCTCGATCTTAATGCTATCCACTCCTGCTGCCGCAAGCTCAGGAATATAATCTATCATACAGAGATCCTTGGCATTCATTATATATGTACCCATGTCATCCTCTTCTACAGGGAAAAACTGCCCCGGTCTGGTTTCCTCCATGAGATGATATTTCCAGCGGCACGGCTGCGCACACGCTCCTCTGTTTGCATCTCTTCCGGTGAGATACGCCGATAAAAGACATCGTCCCGAAAACGAAACGCACATTGCTCCGTGAACAAAGACCTCTATTTCCAGATCATCCGGAATATTCCGCCTTATCTCAGCTATATCATCAAGCGACAATTCTCTTGCAAGAACAACTCTGCGCACGCCCATATCGTATAGTGCATTAGCTGATGCATAGTTTACGATTCCTGTCTGGGTGGACATATGTATCTCCATATCAGGCGCATATTTTTTTATCATGGAAAGAAGTCCCAGATCTGCTACAATAACAGCATCTACTCCTGCTGCCTGTACGTTTAAAATAAATTTAGGAAATGCATCAAGCTCGTGATTGCGTGGAAGAGTATTGCAAGTAAGGTAAACCTTTACCCCATTAGAATGGGCAAAACGCACCGCTTCCCTCAGCTGATCTTTATCAAAGCCTGCTGCAGCTGCTCTCATAGTGAACTGTTTGCCGCCTAAATATACAGCATCTGCGCCAAAATCTACCGCTGCCTTCAGACGCTCAGCATCTCCTGCCGGTACAAGCACCTCAGGGATCTTAATTTTGCTGTTCATCATATCTTTTATTCCACCGCCTCTGTAGTTGTTGTTTCGACTGTATCACCTGAATTCTCATTTGTAATACCCGTCTGATCGCCTGACGGTATCGTAATAACCGGCTCTGTTGCTACATACTGATGTCCCTCAACCTTCTTTATCCATGCCTCGTGCTCAGCAAGAGTTCTTGAAAAATAGGTTTCCTTAGTGTTGAGATTTGCATAGAAGAAGTAGTAATCCGTTGAAGCCGGATAAAGTGCCGCCTGAATAGCATCATAACCCGGATTACATATAGCACCTGCCGGAAGTCCGTTGCAGATATATGTATCGTATTTATTGAACAGTTCTTCATCATATCTGTCGATATGCGGCTTTATAACGTCATCCACATATCCTGTAGTCGGGTCGGACTGAAGCTTGGGAAATTGATCCGGCTTATTCAGACGATTCCAGAATACTGATGAAATACGTGTCATCTGATCGAGAGAACCCGCCTCACGCTGTATAAGAGATGCGATTATAAGAGTTTCATCAAGAGAAATACCAAGTGTATTCATTCGCTCATAATCACGTTCGGTTATCTTATCATTAAAGTTACGGAGAATCTTCTGACACACAAGATCAACATCCATATTTGTATAAAACTGATATGTATCAGGGAAAAGATAGCCCTCCATCTTATAGAATTTATCACTTGTAAAGCTTGGAAGATGTGATTCATAGGCAAGACCGCATTTTGATTTATTATTAAAATATTCTATAAATGCATCGGCATCGCATACGCCCTGATCCTCAAGAAGCTCTGCTGCATCAACAAGAGTAATACCTTCGGGAAATGCTATATTTACAACATCCTTGCTGCCCAGTGAAGGCGATGCCAAATTTTCAAATATAGTATCATAAGCCATATCGGCACGAAGTTCATGATCTCCTGATGTAAAGCTTGAATCCTTGCCGCTGAAGCCTGCAAACATCTTGAAAAGCTTAGGGTAAGTAATAATTCCCTCTTTTTCAAGTATCTCAGCAATTTCCTCTGTATCCGCACCATGAGGAATAGTAATGATTCGTGTGGCATTATCGTTATTGATACCCAGTATATCACGTCCGTAAGTAATTATAAGAAGTGCAAGCACTATGGAAACAACAAGAATAAAAGCTGTGAGAATTATTGAGCGCAAAGCTCTCATACCTTTTTTCTTTTTTTTCCTTCTTCCCTTGCCGCCCGAGCCGTTTGTCTTTCGCTTATGAACCTGTGTAAAGCTTATTCCATCAAGATCATCATAAAGTGAATTTTCTTCTGTATCACTCTTTGCTTTCACACTATCTGCACCAGGTTCCAACTCTTTTTGCAGGGCATTTCTTTCTTCCAATATACTTGATGCTCTGAGCATTTCAGGTGTTGGCATTTGTACAGGCACTGACTTTGCTGCCGGTGCCGGTTCATGCGCAGGCTCTGCCGCCGGTATTGGTTCAGGTATAGGCTCTGCTGCCGGTACTGGTTCAGGAACAGGCTCCGGTGCAGGCTTGCTCGCTGATTTATTCACTGCTGCACTGCGGACATTTTTTCTGTCCTCTGGCGTTCCCAGTTTTTCAGCAAGCAGCTGCATTATAAGCTCCTCACTGCTGTTTGACTTTTTATTTTTCATATAGTACCTCCACTGCTTTCTCCGTAATAAGACCCATCAGACGTATATCCGTGTCCTCTTTCGGAACTTTTTCGGTAATAAGACGCTCAGTACAATATCCCATTGTAAATATATTCGTATGCTCTGCCAAAAATCTGTCATAATATCCGCCGCCGTAGCCAAGGCGGATTCCTTGTCTGTCAAATGCAAGACCCGGCACAAGACAAAGAATATTTCCACTGTCTGTATCTGCCCTTTGACAATATGTTTTCGGCTCGGGTATTCCGTATGCACCTCTTTCGCAGTCATCAGTACCTTTTATTATAAAAAAGTCCATTTTTCTCTCCGGCAGGCATTTTGGAACTGCCACGATCTTTCCGTCCCGGCAAGCTGTTTCAATTATCATTCTTGTATCAGGCTCATCACCTACGGATATAAATGTAAGCAGGACATCAGACCGCTTATATATTTCACATTCAAAGAGATTTTTCTGCATTTTTCTGTCAAGATTTTTTTTCACTTCCGGCGCAATGCCTGCTCTCAGCTTTTTCATTTTCAGACGAAGAGCATTTTTAGCACTTATAATATCCATATCAATCCATCATAATTGAGGCTCTCAGTTTATCACTTGCGTTTTTTCCGCAAAGTACGCTCACAAGCTCCAGTCCGAATTCTATTGCCACTCCTGCGCCTCTTGCAGTGGTGATATTTCCGTCTGTAACTACTCCTACATTTTCAACATCTGCACCTGTAAGCTCCTTTTCAAAGCCGCTGTAACAAACTGCCTTTCTGCCCTTTAAGATACCCTTATGTCCAAGAATAGACGGCGCTGCACATATAGCTCCGATCGGAATATCATTTGATACGCAATAGTCAATAGCTGCCTGTACAACAGATGATGCCTCTTCATTCAGCGTACCCGGCATACCGCCCGGCAGCACTATCATTTCAGCTGTGCTAAAATCTGTAAGCTCATTTTCAGTAATATCCGCTGTAACCGGAATACTGTGAGAGCCGTTGACGATCTTTCCTGTAACGCCGACCGTTACGACCTCCTTGCCTGCACGGCGAAGCATATCAATAGGAGCTATCGCCTCGGTTTCTTCAAATCCATCTGCAAGAAATACGTATACCATAAATATAATCTCCTTTAAATCAATATTTGCGGACTGTCAAATACACACACATACTTTTCAAGCATATATGCCGGCTGCCATGCCCTCTTTGCCTTTCTCAGACCCTCTATCCCAAGATCCTCTTCACGATTTATATATCGGTATCCGGCAGCAAATTCCGCCGTGAATGCCTGTGTGAGTGCAGTATATGCACCCCTATACTCTATATCAGCTTTCTCTATATGTGTAACGAATGTATCATCTGTAAGCCGCTCGCCGATGGAAAAGCCGACGATATTTCCGCCTACACGAAGCACTCCTCCTTTCAGCTGAAGCTCGTCAAAATAAGAAAAATACGTGTGTATGGCAAACTGCTCTGCAACGCTTGATCTGTCAGTATAGCCATGCTTTTCATTGTAAAACCTTGCACTCATGGCGATGCATTCATCAAAATCATTCGGAGTTATCTCTGAAAAGCTGTAGCTTTCATAATTTCTGCGAAACTGCGTGAGCGCTCCTCTTTTTTTGTGGAATTTCTTCCCGGGCATCTCTATAAGATCATGCGTTTCATAAATGTAATCAAAACCGTCAGGATACGGCTCTGCTTCAAAGTTTTCACCATACAGCTTCCTGATAAGAGAAAGGCTGTCTTTTGTTACGCCTGCAATGCGAAACGGACATCTCATCTCTGCGGCAGTTTCTGCCATTTCACGCATTACATCTTTAAGCTCGCCTGAACCCGACGGGTAATAGAACACTATGCCGCCATCCTCTGAATCAAATGAAGCACAGATATAAAAATCCTTGAAAAATGCCGCTTTCGTATCAGCTGCACGCCGCCATGCCAAATTATTGGCAAATGAATATTCACATCCCTGAAAGCCTGATCTTTCAAATGCTTTCTGCACCGCTGCACGATCTGTAAGCTGCAAAGTACGAAATGTCAGCATTATTCGTTCACCTCTAAAGTAATTCTTAAAAGCTCCTCATGTATATCCTCAATACTGCGGATATTTCCGTCTTTAAAGCAATCAATTACTCTCCAGCCAAGCTTTTGTGCAGCATATTCCGCACTTACAAGGCACTGTCTTAGATATTCACAGTCTGCCTCATGTATATCCTTTTTGCCGCTGTCGCCGTCATATCTGTTCATCAGAAGTCTCTGCGAAACCTCAAGCGGCAGACTGAGGAAGATAACACAGTCCGGCTTTGGAAGCTCCAGCTTACCATATTCATAATCCTCCAGCCAGAAAAGATATTCGTCCCACTTACTTCGAGGCAGCTTACTCATCTGATGAATTGCATTTGAAGTAGTATATCGGCTTGCAAGTATTAGACTGCCATTTTTATAGGCATTTTCCCAGTATAATTTGTAGCTTGCAAAGCGATCTACTGCATAAAAGCTGGACGCTGCATATGGATTCACACCTCCGGCAGCATCGGCAAATTCGCCGCCAAGATACATCTTAACAAGAGCAGCAGAGGGTTTATCATATTCAGGAAAGCTCACCGTTTGCACCGGCATATTCATCGCTCTCAGCTTCTCTGACAGCAGCTCAAACTGCGTAGTTTTACCGCAGCCATCTATCCCGTCAAGCACTATAAGTCTGCCCATTCTATTCACCTCTTAACAGCTTTATTCTTTCACGAACCTCCTCTGGTCTGCCGCAGGTCATCTTTCCCTCAGAGCAGATACCGCAGCAGCAGGATGGTCCGGCAGACGAAAAAAGTGCAGGTGCGGCAGCGCAGCAAAGCCTTAGCATTTCATCAGCAACAGCACGTATTTCCCACTGAGCACGATTACAGCAGCGCAGTCTGAAAAAGTTTCTGAGACTTCTGACATTCATAGTCATTACCATTTTAGTTTCGCAGGCATTCGGCAAAACGAATCTTGCGTCCTCTATTGCCATTTTTTCAGCCTTTGAATATGCAGCTTTTTCGCTCATGCCCTTTGCCAAAAGCTCCCCTATATATTTTTCCTGCAAACGGTCTGCAAGAATATTATAAGCATCTATAGCATTATCCATAGCTTTTTTGTAAACATCAGCAGCATACGGATCTTGCGCAATAGCCGGCGGAGTGATAAATTCAAAATTATTCTGCTTTACATATCGCTGACTTTGCACAGAAAACGAAGCTATTCTATGCCGTGTGATCTGCGCCAAAAACGAACGTGATACGCCCTCGATACCAAATGTAAATGTAACGTGTTCTACTGGACTTTCATGTCCGAATCCTGCAAGCATATCTACAAATTTTTCGGCTTTTTCATCAGACATATTATCCATAAGAGAAGAAGCCTTGCTGTCAGAATAACAAAGCTTTGCCGCAGCTGCTACAGTTTTTTCTGGCATTGGTGTATGAGTTATCAAGGTTACGTTCATGTATAGTCCTCCGATCTTAAATATCTTCTTTTATTGTACCATTTTAAGTGCATTATGTCAAGCAGGCATATGACGGCTTCACGCAAATCAATTTTTAAATAAATCTAAATTATGTCAGGAGGCGCTGCCTCACGACACCCTCCGCAAAAGGGACATTTTCTCGGCTGTCGCCTCAGTCATTGCTTCTGCTTCGCAGAG
>CAMWPG010000062.1 GCA_947176075.1 uncultured Ruminococcus sp.
AATAATAATATATTATACTTTATTGCGGTAGAACGTTAACTTATTAATTTTTAGTAAATCCGCTTATTCTTATTTAGATTTAAGAGTAAGCGGATTTTTGTATATTTCAGTGGATACACGGACATCTTAACAAGTTACCTAAATCTATGCGTTTGAGAGATATAGAAAATGCATTGATAAAATCAGGGCAAATGAAAGATCTTTTTTGGTAGAGATTTCGATATTTCAACCATATTATGACATCTCCGATTATCGCCAAAAGCATTTCTGTTTACATGAATGTGAAGTCCGCAGGTACTTGTCTGATGTGAACGGTAGCCCGTATTTATCGCCTTTTTAAGCAACGTTTCCCAGTCCATTTTGTTCATGTGATAGTCAAGTGACATAGGGTGACTTACAACTTCAAAACCATCATCAATACTTCCATCAGACTTGATGTAGATATGCTCATGCCTTGCGTTTGCAATTTCTTTCAGCGTACTTGCATTATCATCATCTTTACTGCAGCAGTCAAATTTAAGCTCAACACCTAAGTAACGTTTGCCGTCACCATAGAAAACAGGGTCAGGCTTATAGCTGTAGTCCTCAATTTCGTCATCATCATCAATGTCATCATAACAACTACAGCAGTAGTGAAGATCGTTGTGCCAACATATATTATCATCATGAATAATATTGTCACATCTTTCACATCTGCGGTAATGATTGTTGAAACATTCTCTGCAAAGATATGTGTGTCCATCTGTCACACATTCCTCCGTCCAGATAGTGTCTCTGCAATGGTCGCAAGTAGTACAAAGTTCGTCTACGCAGTCGTCACAAAGCAAATCATCATCAACAGTTGTACCCTCATATTCTGCTAAAATTTCTCCGCAGTGGGTACAGATTCTTACTTCTTCTTCCATTTCAATTTACCTCCAAAAACATATTTATAGACAAGGTAGGAAGCACCTTATCATGACTATAATACATATTTGAAAAGTAATCTTGATTCGTTTAGTTATTACAAAAAATCCCTATGAGAGCATTATCTCATAGGGATATCATTTTTCGCCATTTCGCCATCGTTTTTATTATAAAGAGTAAGATATTGTGTTCGCCAAATAAAAAGTGCATAGAAAGGGCTTTAATGAACAAAGTGTGAATGTGTTCACATTTAACCGTTTTCCGCCCTAATTGCCACCTTGCACTGATGTGCTACAATCGAGCAGGGCGGAAACAACTTAATATTTTGCTTCGTTGGCTATGCATTTTTGGCGACCTTTTTATGTATTTTCGGGTGACCAAACACAGTAAGATATATTGAATTATGATTCTTATTTTTATTAAAATATATATTAGAATTATAAAATATATAAGTAATAGATTATATATAGTCGTGAGATATAAAAAATATACGCAAAAAAACTAAATGAAAAAAATATAGACGAATATATGAATGCCCGTTAGGGCTGACACTGTGACGACCGATAGGGAGGAACGGGGGCACTGCTCGGCGCAGCCGCCTGCACGGAGTGCCACTGCCCGTGTAGGGCAAACTGATAATAAACTATCTTATTTCAATCAAGCGATCTTTTATTTCTATTGTATTAAGCGATTTAAGATTATATGTGTAAATTGATGCGATTATTATTTGATGATCAGAAAAGTCCCTTTCCAAAATATCCATCATTAGTTTTATGTTTTGTGGATCAACCTCTTTTCCACTCGGAGAATCCATAATAATTGGCAATTTTATATTAATAACACTTTCGATTGCAATAATATATGCTAATCTAAATGCAAAGGCGGTCTTATGTAATATAGCGCCAGATAGTTCTTTAAGATTTGAGGTGAATAAATAAGAAATTGGAATTGTATCTTTGTTTCCAATTCCTAATTCTTCTGCGTATTTGATTATGCTCTGAGAAATAATTGATGCCACTTTATTATTTGCTTTGGTAATTTGTGATATTTGCTCTCGAACACCTTTCACCTCTTTTTGAAGTCTATCAATTTCACGTTTGACAGATATAGGATTCAGGGGTAGCCTAGAGATACTTTTGTCAAACATTTCTAATTGAGAAAAATTCTTAAAAAACGTTAGCTGTTCGTCTTCCTTTTTTTGATTTTGCTGCAGTTGTTCAACTTTTGATGCTATTTTTGATAACTGAGTTGTCACTGTTTTTCTTTTTGCAATCAAAATCTCAATTGAATCATTAAGTCCTTCGATATTATCTTCTGTAACTGAGAAAACAGTACCATCAGGTGCACGAACTAATAATTTCATTTCAGCTATATATTTTCTAAACTTTTTGTTTTCAGATAAAATGCTATCTATTCTGCGAATTTCTTTTTTTATCCTACTTTGCTCAATTAATAGTTTATCCAATTCCACATTGATTTCTTCCTCATATGAACTCGGAATCAATGTATCTGTAGAGGCTTCTAATGTTTCCCTATATTTAGCAACACTAAACATTTGTTGATACTTGCCAATCTCTCTTGTAAGTTGTTCTTCTTGCTTGATTAATGAGGAACAGTCAACATTTGATAAGCCTCTTATTAATGCTTCGATATTAAAACGGTTGCTACCAATTACAATACCACGATTAAGAAGTGTCCAGCCTTTTTCTTGGTCAACATAGAATGCACCCAAAAGGTTATCAATGATATCTTTGTTTGAGGTATTCCAAAGAATCATATGCAATTCATATTGTTGTTCGGGGAGAACAAACGTTTTTACTGATTGACCGTCATTTAATTCAATTGAGAATGTATCTGTTCTAGTTAAACAGATATCACCTTTATCATTACAATTAACTGTTAATTTTACTATACAGCTACTAAACTTGATATTCCGTGTATTAGGGATATTATATCCTAATCCGTATAGTATAAATCGAAGGAGGGTTGTCTTTCCACAACTGTTTTTTACACTGTGTATCAAATTAGCAGAATTTGTAAAATCAATTTTTCGTTCAAACATCCCTTCTTTTAAGTGAATTGATATAATATTCATAGATTCACCCCTTTTTTAACCTTATCAATAGTGATTCGATTTCTTATTATACTGTACAACACAATCTGTATAAGTCCTTTTTGAACCTCTTCAGCTGCATTTTCAATCTTTAATTCGTCTATATAATTATTCCATTGTGTTAATGCAAAATCAATACACCTTTCTGATTGCTTTTTTGTAGAATTGTAGTTATTATAATCATGTAAAACCTTAATAAAAAACTCAAATCTTTCACAGCATGAATCTATTATATCCCTGTATTGATGTGTAATTTCATTATATAGCGCTGTGTCAAAGTACTCGGTAAACTTGTCATCACAAATTGAGGGTTCTGTTGCTATTACAATTATTGACCACATTATGTCTTTTTTACTTAACTTAATTGTAGCATCCTTTTTAGTGCCATTTTGGAACACATCGTTTTGCCACATCAGTAATAGTTTTTTCCCTAATCCCGAAATATTGAGATCTAAATCACCTATGAAATCATCTACCATGCCTTTTACAGCTTTATATCTTTCTCTTTCATTATCTGTTTCAAAAGGAAAAACTTTAATTACAAACTTCTCTGGATCTAATGGATTGCTTATATCTGAAAGATAGTTATTAATGATAGCTTGGGAAGAAGGTGGTAATGTAGAATATTCTCTGTGTGCGTTTCCATAGAAGAGACTTTTGGATGTAGCTTCATTCAATGGATTAGGTGAATTTGTAATTAAAATCAATTGGTTCGCATTTACTTTACTTGCTCCTTCCGATAATGAAATCAATGCATTTTTTAAGTTCTTTCGGACATTTTTAAAATCAATGCTACTTTTTTCAACAGCCTTTGCTTGTGCTAAAATGTGTTCTCCGTTTGTTAATTGTAATTCTATGTCTTCATAGTTGCCTTCTAATTTAATCGTCTCAAAATCCATCACATTTTCCAGCATTAAAACAACTGCTGCATTTACTTGAAAATCAAATCCAAATAAAACTGCATTTGCTCTCCTGTCCTTTGCCATCTTACCACCTCCTCAATTAGTGTCAAAAAAAATTTAAGAAAAAATATTTGATAATCTTTGTTCTAATGTTCCTTCCTTTGCATATGGCAAAGCATCAACCTGTCGAAGATTATGCTTTGTAATCTGATTATTACTATCAAAGCCGAGAATAAAGTGAAGTGCAATCTGATAGATGATTTCTGTCGGAGCAAGACCGTACACTTGTTTTTCAAATATATGCTGTAGGCGTTTTGTATCATCAGGATAAGCACTTTTCATATCATTGCTATTGAATAAACGCTTTACGATCTCGGCAATGTACAGTCCAGACTTCATATACAAATCAGCAAAGGTCTTATCAGGATCGTCAAAGCATCCCGGATTCTCAGTTTCAAGCATATCCACCATTTGCTTTACGATATGCTTAGGCGTGAAAATCTGATTTGTCTTCTGCGGTGGAATGTAATCAAAGATGTCTTCTGTATGCGATTCATCAAAATAGTTGGAAAGTCTATTTCTTAGTGCAAGAAATTCCTTGATAGAGTCATCAAATACAACAGGATCAAACAACTTTCCCGGATAGTGCTTTTCTTCTCCGATTTCAGCATCTGTATAGGAACCACCGTCACGGAGCAAGCGAAACTGATCAAGCGTGATACTTGTGACCTCAGTAAATACTTCATCGGGAATAATCATATCAAATGTGGATAGCGTGGTGTTCTCGTTACCATAAGCCATTAGGAATGAAGGTATCGTTCTTGCAAAACCTCTGAGATGATCCTTAACAGCCTCTTCGATAGTTTCCTTAGTTCGCTCACGCTTTTTCGTTTCGACTGTTTTTACAACTTCTTCACATAGCTCAGGTACAGTATTTTTCAATAATGTGCTGACACGTTCTTTAAATGTATCTGTAGCTTCTTGTACAAGCGTGTCGAACTGCTCGTTTACGACATCCTCGCTTTGACCTGTTTCCTGTATATGTGCAAGGGCATTCTGGCGCTCCGCTTCAAGCGTTTTCTTTTTGATTGTAAAGTCGCAATATTCCTGTGTCACCAAGCGGTCAGCTTTTTGTTCAAGCTGCTTTTGAAGTTTTTTAGCATCTTTGGATTTCAAATCTGCTCCATAAGTGTCGTTTGTCACCTGCATTACTGGAGCGACTAATTCCTTTTGAAACACATCTTGTAAACGTTCTACTTGCTGTTGTTCTGTAGTAGCAGGTGCAGAAATGATCTCTTCGGTTTTCTGTGCAAGAGTATCTGTAATTTCACCATAGATTTTATCACCGAATACTTCATGTGACCTGCCAATCACAAATTCATCTGGCAAATCCACTTCGCCCTCATCATTGACAGATAAATCCTCTCTTGTCTGTGGCAATACGTCTACCAAATCGCCCTCTGGCGCATTTGGCAGAGAACTGATAATATCAATAACCTCTGCCGGAGCATTGAAGATATTTGCAACATTCTGGAACAGAAAATTAGACATGAAGCCACGGCGAACTACTTCCAGAGAACGAATCCTTCTCGGAATTGACAGCACCTTTTCTGCATCCAGCTCCACCATTTCGCCCTGTTCGTCCTCGCCGATAACAGGGAAGAAGTTGAGTAGCTCACGGACATTCTGCTTTCTGGAATCACTATCGCCTTTACCGCCAGACGTACTGGAATTCAGGTCATTCGCAAACTCCTCAAAGATAATCAGGGTTCTAGCAGGGTCAAAATCAAACACATACGCATTCTGCTTAACACGCATTTCGCCGCATTCTGTGTATTTCCATGGATTCTGACTACGGAAAGCTGCCTGCATATACAGTGCAGGAGATTTGATGTTAGACAGCATAAGCACCGCTGTCCATTCGGGAATAGTTATACCTGTAGTTAGCTGACCGACAGATAGTGTAATTGTCTTATCATACTTATCAATAGCATCACGGACTTTATCGTATGCCTTCTTTGCTTCCTCTTCTTCCGAAAGTCTGCCATCACCGGCAGCGAGTATGATCTCATAGTCCTTGAACACCGGATGTTCTTTCAGTTTCTTTGCCAGTGCTTTTGCACTGTCCACACGGTCAAGCAGCCAAAAGGTATGGCAAAGCTCTGCACGGAGTTCTGGAGTGGAAAACGGGAATTTCTCCTGATTGGTGAGTGCATTAAGGAATCTGTCAACAGCGCTTTCATAGTCAAATTTTCCTGATTTTGTTGAAAAGAAAAGGTTCAAATCGAAAGCATACTCTTCCGTTTCGCCATCGATCTCGATGCCCTGTTTCAATTCTTCACGGATGATTTCGGACATCTGGTATGTAAACAGGTTAAGCTGCGGTAGATTCTCATAAGGATTGTTATGCTCCTCATCATCCCAGCTTGCCTTTGCTTTCTGCTCGTCAGCGTATGTCCAGTTGTAGATCGCATCAGACGGGAATTTATCATTTGCCAAAGCCTTGAAAGGCGTACCTGACAAATGCAGAGTATGGCTGCGCTTGATCTGGTGGAAAGCAACATCTGTCTTAGAGGTATCTACGCCCTCATGCGCTTCATCAATCACAAGCAACTCCCAATGCATATCATATACTTCTTTTAATTTTCCATGATTTCCGCCGAAATAAAGCGATCCTTTCAAATCCTGTAAGCTGACAAACTCTATACAGCTTTTTTGACCAGGATTTGATGTATATTGTTCTCTTGTAAGAACATAGGGCTTTCCTTTGAGTGCAGAAACCTCACTCACAAAGCAAAAACCGGATTCCGTACCAATAAATTTAACAAAATCCTCATACCACGAATTTGCAATTGCCGGACGATTTGTCACGATCAAAATATTACAAGCCATCTTGCCTTTGCTCGCTTTCAAGCGTTTGCAGAGGTCATATGTAGCCAGTGTTTTTCCAAAACGTGGTTTTGCATTCCAGAGAAATTCACCGTTTTGATGGCTTTGGAAATAGTCAAAAGTTTGTGCGACTGCCTGCTCCTGCTCAGAACGAAGTTCATAGGCAACTGTACCTATGGTTTTCAGTACTCCGCAGTCCTCACGAAAATCGTTAATCATGCGCTTAGAGTCGCTACCGGAGATCTGAAACCACTCTGTCCCTACCTCACGGGGAACACCCTGCTTTTGCAGATAGGCATGGAAATCAGAATCACGGAAACTGCGTCCTGAGCCGTCATCGAACAGAGCATTTTTCTTCCACTGCAGCTCCCACTTGATTCCAGCAGTATGTGTCTGCTGCCTGATTCGAGTGGTTACATCCTGTTCCGTGTATCCAATCTTTGTCCAGCCATCATGATAGGAAACGCTGGGAGTGGTATAAGCATAGATCATGGGAACGACAGTTCGGGTTGTCTGAATACTGATTTTTGCCACTTATTCCATCTCCTTTACATGAGTTTCGATGAAGTCGATTTCTTCCTGTGTCAAGTCGTATTTTGTATAGAGCTGTTTGTCGATTTCGGGAATAGACTTACTCCAGTCTATGTCACTGTTTTCGGTAAAGTCTTGCATAGGTACTTTAGCCCATGTTGGCTTAGCATTATTTTGCGTAACTTTTAAAACGCCAAGCATAGTACGACAAAATTTAGTTTTAATGTATTTTTCAATGGATTTAGCTTCATATAAAGAATCTGTAGATCCAATGGCTATAAATGTTTCGGTGGACGCTACTCCTGGCTCGATAACAACAGGTTTTCCACATATCCTTGCAGGTATAGGAGCTCCAATTTGCCCAGCTGCACCGTCAGCCTTTGAAATAAAAACTTTATATTTATCGATGTTTTCTACCGGGATAATGTAGTCTCTTCTAAACCATCTGTATATTCGTTCACTTTTTAAACTACCATATATTCTTACATAATCATGATTATCATTTGGTATAGTTTCTGTAAATAATGAAGGCACACGTTCAAAACAACTGGGTGCAATTCTTCGGTCAGCAGTTTGGTTTGCTAAATCTGAATACTCTTTATATGCTAAATCTGAATACTTATACATACCACGATTTGAAACTATTTCTTCAAGGCTATTAATTGTTTTTTCTCCAACCTTATAAATGATAGAATTAAGTTGCTCAAATGGAGTAAATATTCCAATTGCACCATAATTTTTTTCAGTATCTCTATATACGATAGCCACTCCACCGCTGATACTTGTATTAGCAAATATGTCACTTGATTTTTGTTTATACATGAGCACTTTGATATGAGAATCACTAAGCATTTTTTGATTCCATTCTTTTGGAGTATAGCCCGCATCAAACAAGAATCTTGCTGGGGTTATCAACTCTACTTTATTAGAAATCGCATATGAAGTTTCATAAAAGAAATGATAAAGAGGAGTGGTACTTTCATTATCACCAACAGATTCATCTTGATAAGGTGGATTACCAATCACAAAATCGAATTTCATATTAAATTTACCCTCCTTTATATCCGCAAACAACAATGAATTGCTGCTGCGGTGGTTATATATCTTGCAGCTGTCAGCCTCTAAATCAACAGGTTCTTCATCATCAAAAAGAGAAAACTGGTGAAATTCTTCACCCGGTACTCCTAACGGTACAGTATCATTTAATCCGTCCATTTGCCACAGATTCCATACGATAATATTTGTGAGGTGTTTCAGCTCGCCGTCTGATGCCTGTCGATGCCAGAGCTCATTAAGATAGTCGCAAAATGTCACAAGCAGATTGATACGGGCTATCAGCAGGTTATCTCCCTGAAACTCGTAGCCGTAAGTGCTTTCATATGCTTTGTATGCCCATTTGATCCATGTTTCCTCGTCATCTGCCTGTATCGCCTGAAGCTTCCGATCAAGTATTCCTGTACGCTCACTGATTAGCAGCGGCTCACCTGTAGTTGTATCATAGCGTGTCACAAGGAACGGTGCTTCTCCGCATGTTATTTCCAGAATGCGCAAGGAAATATATTTCTGCCAGTCATCGGCGTATTTGTCCATATGCCATACTGTGTCGCAGTGGTCGTTCATTTTTTTAACAATCCAGGTAGGAGTGAATACTTCTGCCTTTTTTCTTGTGCGCTCTGATTGCTCAGTTCGATCCTTCATCACACGAGGTTGAATATCAAGCGAAGCGAACCCCAGCAATGCATTTTCTGTAATATGATCTGTATCGTAACAGCCATAGGGTGTGTAGTCGTCAGTCGCAAAGATTATATTTTTGCCGGTGGTCTTGTCCTGCAATAACTTTCGCAAGACGTTTTTTACCGGATATGCGTTAATTTCAATGAGTTCCGCCAATGGGAGACCTCCTGTTCTATACTTGAAGCTTTATTTCCAATATTATACCACACTTTGCTGAAATTTTCAAGTGGAAAAGCTGATTTTTTTGATATTTCGTGCATTTTGGAAATAGCAGCTCATATAACCCTTTTCGCCATTTCGCCATCACTTTTCAGAGAAAGAGTATGCTTTTGAATGGGTATCGTTTTAGGTCAGTCACGGTTATTTCAGCATTGAACCCACGAACTTTTACATCATATCAAGACAAAAAGGAATTCCTGTATACCGCTATTTTACGGTATACAGGGATTTTTGTAACCTTTACGATTACGTGATTTAGATTGGTGGAGGCGAACACATTTGAACCAGTGTCAGAAAGCTTTCAAACGGCTATATATAGCCATTTGTCACACTTTTGAAGCCGCTATTTTTTGATGCTTTTAAGGTCGTGACCGACTTAAAGTGCGTACTGAATAATTTCGCCAAAAACTCAATGAATGCAGTTCAAAGGGAACGATTGGATGCGGCAGCCTCACTGAATTCCTGTCAACGAAATATGGCTATTTTAAGCCATATATGAGGTGTGTTAGTAAATAAAATAATGCACAAAGATTTTCAACTGGTGTCCGCTTTTTTAAAGGTTAAAAGGGAGAAAACCGCTTAGTTACGGTTTTCTCCCTTTTGTAACATTTGCACATACGCATTTTAAGGTGGTGGAGGCGAACACATTTGAACCAGTGTCAGAAAGCTTTTAAATGGCTATATATAGCCGTTTATCGCACTTTTGAAGTTGCTATTTTTTGATGTTTTTCAGGTCGTGACCAACTGAAAGTGCGTACTGAATAATTTCGCCAAAAACTCAATGAATGCAGTTCAAAGGGAACGATTGGATGCGGCAGCCTCACTGAATTCCTGTCAACGAAATATGGCTATTTTAAGCCATATATGAGGTGTGTTAGTAAATAAAATAATGCACAAAGATTTTCAACTGGTGTCCGCTTTTTCAAAGGTTAAAAGGGAGAAAAACGCTTAGTTACGCTTTTCTCCCTTTTATAACATTTGCATATACGCATTTTTAGGTGGTGGAGGCGATGATACTTTTCACGAACTCGCCATTTCACCGTTTATATTTGCT
>CAMWPG010000063.1 GCA_947176075.1 uncultured Ruminococcus sp.
GTATAAGGGTAATATCTATCTAATTTTCGGAAGAGAGGACAGAGGGTTGCCGGAGGAGCTGCTTTTTAAGAATGAGGAAAAATGCCTGCGTATACCAATGAGAAATACTCTCAGAAGTCTCAATCTTTCAAATTCAGTTGCTGTTGCAGTTTATGAAGCGTTAAGACAAAACGATTATCCAGATCTTGAAATAAAAGGAGAGCTAACTCAATTCAAATGGGAGTAATTTTTTCTGTAATATAAAAATAGAGAACATTTTATGAAAAGAATATACATTTGTTCATTAGTATTTACTTTGTTGTTTACTGCCTGTTCAGAAAATAGCGATGGTACATCTGCCGACATACTTGGTCTGCATTGGTACGCTGAAGAAGACACAGTAAAACAAGCAATGCAGAACTATACTATGAAAAATGAATCAGAAGAAATAGGCGTTTCTGGAGATATACAAACACTTCTGGAATACAGCGGTGCATCTCTATATGAACAGCCTTGTGATGTCGTTCTATGCTTTACCAGTCTGGGGCTGATTGGCATAAATTATCATGATACCATCGGACGATATGAGCAATGGATAGAACGAATTACCAACGTTTACGGAGAACCGACTGAGCTTAGTGACTTTGGCATTGCATCATGGGAAAACGACCCTCTCGGCACAGGAACATCTATTTACATATTTGATATGGAATATGATATTCAGATCTCATTTTTTGTTGATGAGACTGGTTCGGAAACAGCTACTCCATAATCTAAAAAATAGGAACGACATCTTATGATAACAAATTCTTATTTTATATCTTGACATTTTTACTCAAATCAAATACAATATAGATAATAATTTGAGTGTTTATACTTTTAAATAAATATAGATGGTGAAAGCTTATGTTTGAAGACAGATTAAAAAAAACAAGGGAAGCAGCAAACCTTACAGTAAAGCAAGCTGCTGCAGCACTCAGACTGCCTTATACTACGTATAATAATTATGAAAAAAACGCACGTGAACCGTCTGGCGGATTATTATGTAAAATTGCGAAGTTTTACGGTGTAAGTACAGACTATCTTCTTGGTATGGAAGTAACAGATATGTCTGCTCAAGCTAAATACTGTGAAGAAAAAAATGAAGTTCTCAAAAAGGTAGAGCTTCTTGATGAACATGGAAGAAAACTTGTGAAACTTGTTATTAATGCTGAGTATGAAAGATGTATGAGACAAACAGAAAAGCAGCAAGAAATAACCATAAAGTTGCCTGAGCCTAAAATAAGGATGATCACTATGAAAAGCAGTGAATATAAGGTTTCAGCCGGTACAGGTTTTTTACTTGATGAGGGTGACTTTAATACGCAGGTTCAAGTGCCAGACACTATCCTTGCAAGAAAAGCTGATTTTGCATTGTGCATAAGCGGAGATAGTATGGAACCGATATACCATGACGGAGATATAGTTCTTGTAAAAAAACAGAGCTTTGTAAACACAGGGGAAATAGGTATTTTTGTAGTAGACGGAAGCGGCTATATAAAAAAATTCGGCGGTGACAGGCTTATATCACTAAACAGTGAGTATAAGGATATATTGCTTGATGAGAATACATATGTCCACTGCTGTGGTAAGGTAATAGGAAGAGCTTAGATTGCGTTCATAATTTCATAACAAAAATGTTTACTATAATATATTTAATACTTAAAAAATAGTTTTTATAATGCTGACAGCGCAAATGATTTAAATGAATAGACCTCTTGCAAAATAATGATAGCTTTCAAAACAACTTAATTTTGCAAGGGGTCTAATATATTCAAATTTGTGCGGTGTTGCCCTAAATAATTTATAAGCGGAGGATATAAACATGAATAAACATCAGGCAGAAATGCGCATAAATGAACTTTCAGATATTCTTATGCAGCATAATTATCGTTATTATACACTAAATGAACCATCAATTTCAGATTACACTTATGATGAAATGATGCATGAGCTGATAACACTGGAAAATGAATATCCAGAGCTTTTAAAGCCGGACTCACCATCTCAGCGTGTAGGAGGAACAGCTTCAAGCAGCTTTGAAAAAGTTCAACACAATGTACAAATGGCAAGTTTGCAAGATGTATTTTCATTTGATGAAGTTATAATGTTTGTACAAAGATGTAAAGAACAGCTCAATAATCCTGAGTTTATAGTTGAGCCTAAGATAGATGGGCTTTCTGTATCGCTTGAATATGAAAATGGTATTTTTACAAGAGGCTCTACAAGAGGCGATGGCTTTGTAGGAGAAAATGTAACAATGAATCTAAAAACTATTCGTACAGTACCTTTAAAACTTGAAAATGCACCTTCCTATATTGAAGTGCGTGGAGAAGTGTATATGTCACGTTTGAGCTTTGAAAAGCTTTCACAAGCTCAAGATGAGCTTGGCGAAACGCAGTTTAAGAATCCACGTAATGCAGCTTCTGGTTCACTAAGACAAAAAGATCCATCTGTAACAGCAAGTCGCAGGCTTGATATTTTTGTGTTTAATGTTCAGAGTATAGAGGGAAAATCACTTTCTGCACATAAGGAATCTATAGATTATTTGAAAGAGCTTGGATTTACTGTTGTTTCGCAAAGTAAGCCTTTATCAAACATTGAAGAAATAATATCAGAAATAAAACGTATTGGATATGAGCGCAGCAGCTACAACTATGATATTGATGGCGTTGTAGTAAAGGTGAATTCATTTGAGCAGCGTGATGAAATGGGAGCAACATCTAAAACGCCAAAATGGGCTGTTGCGTATAAATTTCCACCAGAGGAGAAGGAAACTATTCTTAAATATATTGAAGTAAGTGTTGGAAGAACTGGAGTAATTACTCCAGTTGCTGTTTTTGAATCTGTGCGTTTGGCAGGCACTGATGTTGAACGTGCAAGTCTGCATAATCAGGATTTCATATCTGAAAAAGAAATATGTATCGGAGACACTATAGTTGTTCGCAAAGCTGGCGAGATAATTCCAGAGGTAGTACGTGCTGTGCATCACAACGAAAATGCTGTTCCTTATAGATTGCCTGAGCTTTGCCCTGTATGCGGCACAAAGGCTAAACGTGATGAAGAAGAAGCTGCACTCAGATGTCCCAATCCTGACTGCCCGGCTCAGATAATGAAGAGGATGATACATTTTGCCTCTAAAGATGCTATGAATATAGATGGTCTTGGTCCTCAAAATTTGAACACTCTTTATGATTCAGGTCTTATAAACTCTGTTGCTGATTTATATACGCTGAAAATTGATGACCTTTTAAAGCTTGATCGTTTTGCAGAAACATCAGCAAAAAATCTTATTAATGCTATTGAAAAATCAAAATCTAATTCCCTCGATCGTCTTATTTTTGGATTAGGTATAAAAAATATAGGTGCAAAAGCTGCTAAGCTTTTATGTGAAGAATTTTCATCGATAGAGAAGATAATGAACGCTAAGACAGAGGATATAGCGCAGATTGAGGGCTTTGGCTTTGTTATGGCAGAAAGCGTAACATCTGCATTCAGCGAGCAGCATATGAAAGATCTTGTTTCAAAGCTTTGTCAGTATGGACTTACAACAGAATATGAAACTAAAGAAATTATAGATAATCGTTTTGAAGGAAAGACATTTGTATTAACAGGAACTCTGCCAACAATGAAACGCAGTGATGCTAAAGCGCTTATTGAAAAATATGGCGGAAAAGTTAGCAGCAGTATTTCAAAAAAGACTTCATATGTCGTATCGGGAGAAAACGCTGGCAGTAAGCTTGATAAAGCAATTTCGCTCGGAGTAAGTATTCTTACAGAGAACGATCTTGTTGATATGACAAAATAGGTAATTATCATGAAACCCACAAAAAAATATATATTTTTTTAAAAAAGACTTGCCAAATTATACTTTTTATGGTACTATTAAAATATATCATGGCGACAACTTTTAAACATACCAAATTGGAAACTGGAAAAATACCAGATCATGCAAAATATTTTGTGCTGAGCAACGTGAATCTACCGCCGCACTACTTTGTGTAACGCAAGGAAGAGACACAAAGCACAGCATAAAAAAGGCAGGAAAGATGGCGCTTCGGAAGTTTCTGATGAGGTCTAATATAAGGAGAGATGATTAGTATGTGAAAAAAACAGATTGTTTCCAATGCCTATACCCATAGCATAAAGAAACAATGTAAAATATTTGAATATGTGGAATAAACTAAAATTAAGGAGAAGTGAAGATGTTAAAAAGAAGTGTAATTGCTTTGACACTTGCAGCTGTTATGGCTTCGGTATCAGCAGCATCAGTTTTTCCATTTAAAAATGATGCTGCAGTTAGAATGCAGGGTAATAAACTTACATCTACAACAGTAAATACGGATAATGAAACAGAAGTAGATTTTGAAGCTATGAACTCTGTCGGAGATTACATGGTCAATGTAATTAATGAAAAAAATGAAGAAAAATCAAGAAAAGATTCTCTTTGTGAGAATGAGAAATATTCTGTCATTTCAGCTGAATTTGACAAAGAATCTGGTATGCTTTATGTATACTCTACTCAGCCGGCGTCTTGTACTATACAAGCGAGATTTTTAACTGATAACGATTCAAGAGAGGAAGCTTTGTGCATTGAATCCAATGTCTCAAAGGGAAAAAATATTATTACATCTTTGAATGTAAATACAGATGCTTTGCCGGAATATTATGTTATTGAAATTGATTTATGTGCTCCGCTTGGAAATATAAAGCTCTGCGATACATACACGATATCTGATTTCACACAAAATATGCAGGAGATATATGCTACAACAATTGAGGATTTTGAGCCTGAATATGTTGTAAACCTCGATCAAGATAACACAACAAACTTTATAGTTTTAAATGAAAACACAATAATGGCTGATTCATCTGATACTGTTAATACGCTTGTATCTGCCGATTATGAAAACGGAGTATTTATTTTTGAAAATGCAGATGAGACATTATCGGAACTTCAGAAAGACGATTATCTGTATATCCAGCCTACTCCTAATGATATGATCGCAGTTATTGTTGAAGATGTAACTATTGAAAATAATAATATAATCGTAAAGCAAAGCAATGATGATATAGGAGAAATGTTTGATTTTATGAAGATAGAATCAACGCCTGGTATAAACAATGACGATTTGGAGATATCGAATGTATCCGATTGTGTTACTGATGTTGTTCAGGGCGAAGCGGATACAAGTAGTATGTTGATAAGCGAAAATGATCCTATAGTTGGAGTAGAGATTGAAGCTGAATTTTACAATCTTGGACCGCTATCATACCTTCCATCTATAAATCTATCTTTAGAGGGCAAGATAGGCAGCGATGATGATGCTAATGTGGCCGTTAATGCTACACTCACCGGTACAGTTGGTATAAATATTGGATATGCTATAAATTTCTATAAAAAATGGGGATATGCATCTGTGGATGCTGGTGTAAAAATAAAATTAACCGCATCCGCAAAACTGGAAGGATCATTTCGAGGAGATATAGTTTTGGCCGAAGTTCCAGTACCTGTTCTTACAGTATTTAAATTTGTTTTTAAACCTAAGCTTCGTTTTGAGGTAAAAGCCAGCATTGAGCTTGAGGCAACTAACGAATTATATTTTGGCGGATCATATAATACTGATGATAAGCAGCTGAAAAAGTTTTCAACGCAAGAGAACGACATAAATCTTAAAGGCGGCGGTGAATTCTTCTTCGGATTTGTTGCATCTGTTGCTTTGGAAGACGCAACAGGAGGAATTTTATCGCTTGAATTTGAACCGGTAGCAGGATTTGTTGTCAAAGGTGAAGTTGTTTCTACTGATTCATCAATGAAAACCGGAAGCAATGTAATAGCTGCACAAAATACAAGTAAGAGTTCAATACATCCATGTGGCGTATGTATTGATGGTGAGATAGACTTCAAGGTAGAAGGAAGCATAAAGCTAAAACTGATGTCTTTGTTTAAACTCTTATCCGATAAACTATCGTATGAATTTCCTTTATTTGAGGTTAATATTAAATTAGGCGATTTCTATATTTCTGATGTTAAAGGATTTGGCTGGGGAGATTGTCCTAATACTCTTCATAAAGTAATGTTTAATCTGCAATATAAAGATGAAGATGGGAAATATCATCCGCTTGAGAAAAGTAATGTAAATTTAGGTGGAGTGACAGCTATTACTAATAGCAGCGGTAATGCTGGATTCTATTGTAGAAGTGCATATAGCGGTGATACTTGCATAGGTGCATCATATAACTATAGCAGCGTTGGTGATGCCTCCGGCTCTATTCTTGTAAAAGATGCGCCGCAAACGGTTAATCTTAATTTGTATAAAAACTCAAACGGCAGTTATTCTTGCTCAAATAATTTAAACCAAACTGCTCCGTCTACTACTACCACAACTAAAATAACGACTACAAAAACAACTACGATTACTTCGTATAAGCGTCAGGAACAAGTTGTTATAGAATCGGGACAGCTTGGAAAAAACAGAAATTCAGAAGATGCTAAAAATCGTATCTACTATCTGCTCTATAATGATGGTTCAATGTTTATTTATGGTACTGGACAGATGGATACATTTTCAAGATCGCCATTTAAAAACTCTGATAAAGTAAAATACGTAGAAATTGTAAATAAGGATGGTGGAACTATATCTAATATAGGATATGGTGTATTTCAAGGATGTACAAATCTTGAAAAAATCACTTATCCAGACAGCATAACATATATTGAAAGTCGTGCATTTTATAATTGTACAAATCTTAACGATATAGATCTTCATAATATCAGAAACATAGGTTCATATGCATTTTATGAATGTAAGGATTTGGAAAGCATAGACCTTTCCAATGAAATAGCGGTCATAAACAATGATGCTTTTGCAGGATCAGGCTTAAAGAATGCCGTTATTCCGGATAGCGTTAACATAATAGATGATCGTGCATTTTATAATTGTACAGAACTTGAAAGCATAAAGCTTTCATCTTATTTGAAAACAATAGGGGACAGTGCATTTGCAGGCTGTACAAATATTGAAGAACTTATAATTCCTGATAGTGTTGACAGCATGGGAATAAATATGTTAAACGGCTGTACAGGTCTTAGAGAACTCACAATTCCGTTTGCAGGAACATCAAAAGAGCTTGCAGATATCGGAAGCTCAGATGGTTATTCTCAGGTGAATGACTTATTTATTCAGGTATGGCAAGCAGAATGCGGAGATATGACAGATTATAATATCAAAAAGATAAAGGTAACAGGCGGCAATACCATTCCACAGTATGCATTCTATGGTATGAGTATGCTTGAAGAGATCATAATACCTGATACTGCATTAAAGCTTGGCTCCTATTCATTTTATGGATGTTCAGGCATTAAAGATATCATTATTCCGGACAGTGTAACAAAAATGGACACCAATGTGTTTAATAGCTGCAGTTCACTTACAACTATTCCATATGGAAAAAATCTTACTAATATCGGTGACTATGCCTTTGCAAATTGTACTGGACTTATTGGTGACGATGAAAAAGCAGTAGAAGTTCCGCCTACATATCAAAAAATGGGTGCGCATGCTTTTGAAAACTGCACGAATTTGACTAACATAAAGCTTCCATCTTCTCTTAAATCAATAGGGGACAGTGCATTTGCTGGCTGTACGTCTCTGCCTGAACTTACAGTTCCCGATAGTGTGGACAGTATGGGTGTCAATATGGTAAATGGATGTACAGGTCTTGAAACACTTACTATTCCATTTGCAGGAACATCAAGAGATCTTGCAGACACTGGAAATTCAGAGGGTTATTCACAGGTAAGTGATCTGTTTATTCAAGTATGGCAAGCAAACTGCGACGATATGACAGACTATGCTATCAAAACTATAAATATAACAGGCGGAAATACTATTCCACAGTATGCGTTCTATAACATGGAAGTTGTTAAAAATATAGTATTACCAGAATCTGTTACAAATATTGGAAGTAGCGCTTTCTATGGTTGTACTAATATGAAGAATATAACTATTCCTGAAAGAGTAATTACATTATCATCAAGTTCATTTGCAAAAAGCGGACTTACAACAATTACGATACCTGTAAAATGCGCTACAATTGGTACGTCTGCATTTGCAGGATGTTCTGATCTTAAATCAATTACACTCAAAAACGGATTAAAGACTATAGGAAATAATGCGTTTGAAGGTTGCGTATCACTTTCAGAGCTTATAATTCCCGATAGTGTTTATAACATGGGTGTTAATATGCTAAATGGCTGCACAGGTCTTAAAGAACTCACCATTCCATTTGCAGGAACATCAAAAGAGCTTGCAGATATCGGAAGCTCAGATGGTTATTCTCAGGTGAATGACTTATTTATTCAGGTATGGCAAGCAGAATGCGGAGATATGACAGATTATAATATCAAAAAGATAAAGGTAACAGGCGGCAATACCATTCCACAGTATGCATTCTATGGTATGAGTATGCTTGAAGAGATCATAATACCTGATACTGCATTAAAGCTTGGCTCCTATTCATTTTATGGATGTTCAGGCATTAAAGATATCATTATTCCGGACAGTGTAACAAAAATGGACACCAATGTGTTTAATAGCTGCAGTTCACTTACAACTATTCCATATGGAAAAAATCTTACTAATATCGGTGACTATGCCTTTGCAAATTGTACTGGACTTATTGGTGACGATGAAAAAGCAGTAGAAGTTCCGCCTACATATCAAAAAATGGGTGCGCATGCTTTTGAAAACTGCACGAATTTGACTAACATAAAGCTTCCATCTTCTCTTAAATCAATAGGGGACAGTGCATTTGCTGGCTGTACGTCTCTGCCTGAACTTACAGTTCCCGATAGTGTGGACAGTATGGGTGTCAATATGGTAAATGGATGTACAGGTCTTGAAACACTTACTATTCCATTTGCAGGAACATCAAGAGATCTTGCAGACACTGGAAATTCAGAGGGTTATTCACAGGTAAGTGATCTGTTTATTCAAGTATGGCAAGCAAACTGCGACGATATGACAGACTATGCTATCAAAACTATAAATGTAACAGGCGGAAATACTATTCCACAGTATGCGTTCTATAACATGAAAGTTGTTAAGAACATTGTATTGCCAGAATCTATTACAAATATTGGAAACAACGCTTTCTATGGCTGTACTAATATGAAAAATATAACTATTCCTGAAAGAGTATCTACAATATCGCAAAGTTCATTTGCAGCAAGCGGACTTACAGATATTACAATACCAGCAAAATGTAATACAATCGGTACGTCTGCATTTGCAGGATGCTCTGATCTGAAATCAATTACACTCAAAAACGGATTAAAAATCATAGGCAATAATGCTTTTGAAGGTTGCTCAGCGCTTACTGAACTTACTGTTCCTGATAGTGTTAAGAATATGGGTGTTAATATGCTTCTTGGATGTACAGGCATTAAAGAACTCACTATTCCATTCGCAGGAACAACAAGAAGTCTTGCAGATGTCGGAGGCTCGGATGGTTATTCACAGGTAAGTGATCTGTTTATTCAAGTATGGCAATCGGACTGCGGCAATATGGAAGATTATAGTATCAAAAAGATAAATGTAACAGGCGGTATCACAATTCCTCAGTACGCATTCAATAAAATGAGTATGCTTGAAGAGGTTACGATACCTTATACAGCTACAAATATTGGAATAAATGCATTTAATGGATGTACATCTCTTAATAATATATCTGTTACAAATCCTTATTGCAATATTGACGACAATGAAAACACTATTGCTAAGAATGCAGTTATTCACGGATATAAAGATTCAGAAGCTCAGGCTTATGCAATTAAATATGATAGAGATTTTGTAACTATCAGCGGTGAATTCACAACACCAACAACTACTACCACAACAACTACTACAACTACCACAACCACCACCAGCAGTAATACGTCATCTGAGACAAATGCTACTACAGCAAAGATAACATCCACTTCGCCAATTACAAGCAGTTCAACAAGCACTACTATGTCAACAACAACAACTACAGCTACATCTGCATCAACAGAAAGCAGCACATCAGCTACAACTACCACCACAACTGACTTTGTAGGACCTACAACAAGTCAGACAACAAGCATTTCTACAACATCAACAGAAACAATCAGCACAACAGATGATATAACAACAACTACTACAGTTACATCTACATCGACAGAAAGCAGTACGTCAGTGACAACTACGACAACTAACTTTGTAGGACCTACAACAAGTCAGACAACAAGCATTTCTACAACATCAACAGA
>CAMWPG010000064.1 GCA_947176075.1 uncultured Ruminococcus sp.
ACCCTTGAACGCCCCAGCAATTCAGATAAAGCTTTGACAGCGCAGCCTAATTTACTGCAGGATGATGCGAAAATGTGCCTTAATGCGTGGAAATGAACTGACGGCAATTTTACGTTTTTCAGTATTTTTTCAAAACGATATTGCATCGCCCTTGGCTCGATCGGCTTTTCCTTTCCCGAAAGCAAATATTCGCTGTTCTCACCTTTGAATTTTTCAAGGAACGCTGCCATACCTTCGGGAATCGGGATTTTTCTGCGTGATGACTCACTTTTTGGTTCAGTAATGATCAGTTTTGTTTTGGCATCATCTTTCGGAGTCTGAATTCTTTGTATGGTTTTCCTGACGGTCAAAATACGTTTTTCAAGATCAACGTCCTCCCACTGCAAAGCACAAAGCTCGCCTATTCTGATTCCTGTTGTCATAGATAAAGCCACTCCCAACGTAGCTTTGTTTTGATTCCTGCTGATATATTCCTGCAATTTTGTCTGTTCACCATAATCTAATAGTCGAATTTCAGGCGATTTATTGCGTGGCAGTTCAATGCCGTCCAGCGGATTGAAGATATGATACTTCCTTACTGCATATTTGAACATTGACTTCATCACAATAATCATGTCCGAAATATACCTGTTGGAAAGTCCTGACTTTTGCTTCAACTCAATAAATGAGTAAACATCGGCAGATTCAATTGCATCTGCCATTTTTGTCCCGAAACTCGGCAGAATATGCTTATTCGCCTTCAAAGAATAATTGGCAAACGTGGACTCCTTCACCTTATGCTGAATGCTCCTGTGCCACTCATTGAAAAGCTGTGTAACGGTCAGCTTGCAGCAGCTTGTTTTAACCTCTGAACGCCGTGCTTTCGCCATTTTATCACGCACGTCATCCCTTGTTGCTCCGAAAAAATACTGAAATCGTCTTGTGCCGTTGCTGCGTTTTCCTCGTGAAATACGGCCTTCGTAACGTCCGTCTCGTCTCTGATAAATATTGAATCGTTCCATCTTCCTGCCCTCCACTTGAATTTTCATTTGACATATTGAACAAAACGTGCTATACTATATACAGTTCAATTTTTCGTAAAATTCGAAATTTTACGAAGTATTTTTTTGCCCTGATGCAGGCGTTACTGATATATTACGCATTTTCTGAGTAATAGTCAATACAGAAAATCCATCAAATACGAGAGGTGATATTTGTTGAAGCTGCAATTAAAACTGCGGGACTTGCGAGAAGACAATGATATGTCTCAAGCTGAAATGGCGAAATTACTGGGCTGTTCGCAGCAGACCTATTCCCGATATGAATCCCATACTACGGAAATTCCGCTGGAACAATTGATTTTTCTTGCTGATTACTATGATACCAGCGTGGATTATCTGCTTGGGATCACAAATCATAATGAGCCGTATCCTAGAAATAACGTAAAATGACCGTCAGGTATAAAAATGAGCTTGTGGAATCTTATTCGCTCCACAAGCTCGTTTTACTATAATAAAGTCGGCTTAGTTACAATTATTAAGCAACCTTGCCGTTTGCTACGTTATCAACTAATGAGATATCAACATCCAAAAGCATTGCAATTTTTTCATGTGTTAAATCACCGGATGCAAGCATACGCTTGATATTCTCAATCTGCTGTTCGTTTGCATACTCTTTCGCACGTTCTTCAACCACTTTACACATTTCGCTCATACCTCCTTCGGTTTCCTTAAAATGGCGGAATCTCTCTATCAATTCCGAATTATACATATCATCTGCATGAACGCACTTGAAATCATGCATCAATCTGCCGATACTGTCATTCGGATTTTCATAAGCACCGTTCACAAATATAATATGTGCTTCATCGCCTAAATACTCTCCAGTTTCCTCACATCGTCTGTCAAAATGATACAGTGGCAAATCTCTGCCCATTACATCATTTTCAGTGATGAATATGATAAATGTCTCGGAAAGCAGGTCAAACTTCTCTTTCTTCTTCAACAACTTGGTATCAAGCATACTGCTGTGAAATCTTGCTCTTTTGGGTGAAGCTCCTGCATCTGCCCGCTGCACTTCAATATTGTACTTCTTGCCTAACTGATCTTCTGCGTAGATATCAAGCGTAATAGAGCGTCCAGCCAAACTTCTATATTCACTCTGCGTTTCGCTGCGAAGCACCTTTAAGTCATTTCTTTGCAAAATGACACTGAGGATGAAGCGAACGCCGTCCGGATTGTCATTAAAATAGAGCCTTAAAAAATCATCATCAATCAAACGCAGCTGTTCAGCCGTTCTTCGGTTCTTTTCCTGTTCTGTAGCCATGATATCACCTCTATCCTTCTGTTTATAGTATAGCATACTTTTTTATTTTTTTCAAGGGATTTTTAAACAAATTCACCACAAATCATTCTCTGAATCCGTTTTCATACAATTTATCCTCTTTTTCAGCGCTTTTTCAAATACACTATCCTGATTCGTCGTCCGTTTCGGCATACCTTTCAATCTTCCGCCGCTCTGTCGGATTTTTTTGGAAACCACACTGAATTCTAACAGTCCCAAAATATTCTCGTTTGTATATTCCTTGCCATCCTGATTGAGAACAATTGCACATTTACTCAGGCACATTACCGCAAGACCGTAATCCTACGTGATGGCGTTGTCGCCTTTCTGAATCAGGTTGACAAGACGGAAATCCACGCTGTCTGCACCTTTATCCACTACAATTGTTTCAGCGTTTGCATGTTCAATACGATGTGCGATATCACAGATGATAATGCATGGAATATTGAATTCCCCTGCGATTTTCAACGTTTTTTTACAACCGGACAGCAGTCTGCATCAATATAGATTTTCATTTTCAATTTTCCCTATCATGGAGTTCTTTTTTCTTTCTCTCGTACAATTCACGATCAAAATATAACCGCACCGACTCACTGTCCATTGTACACCAGATATGGAAAATGATCTTTACAAATCCGTATTCCTCATACCATGCAACGCTCTGAAAACCTGTTAAGACATCATCGGAACCACTGCACTGCTTTATCGGCTCTCCATAGACTGCATCATCTGTCTGATACAATGTGCGATATAAATATATGATTTCTCTGGATTCGGAATGCCAGCCGACAAAATATTTGCCTGTCGGAGAAACTGATTCCAGATGAACAGAGACATTTGTATTATTATCTGATTTTGTAAAATATTGCATGTATTGCCCCCTCACGATTTTAGCCGCATTTCCCACACCAATGACAGCCGTTGCAGCTGTTCTTTCGCTTGCAGTATCGGCATTTCGGCTGCATTGGAATATCCGTATTTCCAGACGGATAACTCAGTCCTGAACGCTGTGCCTGTACTCTCTGATAAGCTTTCGGAATGCAATATGCCTTTCCATCCTTGATAAAAATATTGCCTGTACCAATAAAATCAAATTCCACGTTTGCATTTTCGCATTGGTCATGTAGGGACTTTATCCATTCGTACCGACAAGGTCTTGTTCCGTCATAATTTTCGCCGTCAGCAAGAACTTTTTCAAACTGACCTGTGGCAAGGTACTGTTCTGCATGGATTTCCGATAAAATAGGCGCGCACATAAATGCTTTATGCTTTGCAGGAATACCCAACAATATCGGAAGTCTTTCGTCGGCACGTTTCTGATTTTCAGTGGTAACGCATAGAATGACATTTTCCCAGCCGTTATCCCAATCTTTCGGAAGATGTTCTGCAATTCGTTCTGCACGCTTCGTCTGAATCCTGAATGTCACATCCGAACGCTGACGGATCATATCCCAGATCTCTTCACGCCACTCATCTGCTTCTTCCAGAAAGAAATCAGAAGTCATACATATATGAAGCAACGTTCCAGACTGGATTTTATAATCTCCCTGCTGTGTTTTTTTCAATGGAAGATTGAAGTTTGTTTTCGTCCTGTAAATCTCACTGCCGTCACGGTCACGCTGTGCATCGAGATAGTACATATAGCAATGGTCGCAGCCCTCCGAATACTTCCGGCAGCCGTGCCATGGATTCCATATCTGCATCATAAACTTTCCAGAAGCTGACGGCAGCCCTCGTAAATATCGTTGTAGGCAACATCAAATCTATCTGTATACCAAGGATCGGAAACATCTTTATTATTCAGCAGACTATGCACTTTATTATCGGGATCACCGCCGAAAATCCGCATTGTATTTGTAACATTTCTGCTGTCCATGCAGAGAAACAAATCGTATTTATCATAATCTGATTTTTTCAGCTGTACAGCTCTTTTTCCTTTACAGGATATGTCATGCTTTGCAAGTTCAGCTTTAGCAGGCGGATATACAGGATTTCCGATTCCGTTCCATATTTCTTCGCTACTTGTTGCTGAAGAAGCAACGACAAACTCTTTTTCACGTCCGCATTTTTTTACCATATCCTTGAAAATAAACTCCGCCATCGGACTGCGGCAGATATTTCCGTGACAGACAAACATAATTTTTATCATTTTGTATACTCCGACAACGCTTTTTTCAGGTACTCATAACGCAGCCGTTTTTCCTCTTTTGCAAAATGAACCTCTCGGAACTGCTCAGGATTATTTTCATATACAAGCTTTTCATCGCCGAACTGCTCGCTTGTCAGATCAAAAATGCAGTCTCCGATTACATTGTAACAATGATAATTGCCGCCGTCACGCAGTATTCCATAAACTTTTCCGCCGAAAATATCCTGCGCAAGAAATGCTGTTATGGAGCATTGTCCCAACGTTTTATTATCGACAGTCCATCTGTCTCTCATTCTCGGCGCACAGGTTTCCGCACACCATATTTCTGACAGAGCGTCATACAAATCTCTCGGAGAATTGATTGACGGATAAGTATTATTAATTGGTTTGACTACTGCTGTTTCCCAGCCATAAAATTTATATTTCATATAGCCCTCCTAAATTATAATCCCACTAAAATGATCAATCTCATGCTGAATGATCTGTGCTTCAAAGTCCTCAAAGGTTTGAGTTTTCTTCCTGAAATTCCTGTCCAGAAATTCAACAGTAATAGATTTATAACGTTTCACTTTTCGCTGTCCGTTCAGAGAAAGACAGCTTTCTTCTGTTTCATAAGTCTGCGATGATTTTCTGACAATTTTCGGATTTACCATAATAATATAGCGATTGCCGATCAAAGCAATAAGAATCGTTTTGCGTACTCCTACCATATTTGCAGCCATTCCCACACAACGGTCAGAATTTGCTTTTATTGTATCCAGCAAATCCTGTATCACCTGAACATCTTCCTTGTCGGCAGGCTCTGATTTCTGTGCAAGAAAAAATGTATCTCTGACAATTTCCTTTACCATATGTTCACTTGCTCCTCTAAATATACTCTTTATTCTATTATACATGATAGGTACAAAAAAATCAATATTTCTGTTGAATTTCAGTGTGTAAAGTGGTATAATATTCTTATCAAATATTCAGGAGTGATACGACATGAAACAGAAACTCTTCTATACCGCTTTCAGTATTATTTGCGATGAATTAAAAACGGCGCTGAATCTTACTCAGAAGGAAGCTGTTTTTAATCTGATTTTCAGCGATTTGTACCAATATGCCGGTGTTGAAATATTTGATTACGACCAGTTCAGAAAAATAACATCAGGTATAAATCCGATTCACAGTAAAGTACGTAAGAAACTCCATACTTGCGAAGGATTTGAACTGTTCAGATCAGAAATTGAAAACAACTGCCTGCCGTATCTCAAAAATATACTTTCCGAACTTCTCAAAATTTTCAATCAGTCAGAGAATATTCCGCAGGAAATAAAAAGTCTGATTTACGTAGAAATTGCTGACGATTATCATATCTCAAGAACAATTGCTGCTATTCTTGACTGCCTTGACTATTCGGATTATCTTGTATCGAAAGACAAAAACGGTCTTTTTGACGTTGGATATATGCGGCTTTCGGCAGATAACGCTCCGGCAAAATATCCGAAATATATAACTGAATCACCTGAAAACGGTATTAACCTTATAGGACGTGAAAACGATATTGATATGCTGAATGATGTCCTTATTAAAAAGGAAGAAAATCTTCTTGTGACTGCCGTTGGCGGTCTTGGCAAAACAGAACTTGTAAAAAAATTTCTGTCAGAGATAAGAGAAAAAGATGTCAATGAATGCGGCGTTGAAGTTATCGCATGGGTGCAGTACAACAATAACGACCTCAGAATGTCCATAAAGCAGGCTTTTCATATGAAGTGCGAAATTGATGAAGTCTGGACGGAAATGCAGAATATCTCCGATAAATACGAAAAACGTATGCTTCTTGTGGTTGACAATATTGAAATTTCAGATGATGAATATCTCCGGAAATTGAGTCAGCTTTCATGCCGTATTCTCGTCACAAGCCGCTATAGAGGATTGTCCGGATTCAATGAAAAACTTGAATTACAGCCTCTTTCTATAGATAACTGCCGTGAACTTTTCTATAGGCACTATAAATTTGAAGAACGGAACAACGAGATTCTGAATGATATAATTGAACTTACCGCAAAACTCACTATCATGATAGTTTTCATTGCTAAAGCTACTTATGCTGAAGGATTTTCACTTCTTGAAATCTATACAAAACTTGTGGAAAAGGGATTCAAACTAAGCGAAGAGGATGTTTCCTGTGAACATGAAAAAATGCACAATGATGAAACTATAATCAGACAGATGTGCATATTGTTCTCGCTGGTGAAATACAGTGATGAAGACAAAAAAATTCTCACATATATTTCCGTTATTCCTAATCTTAAATTTGATTTTGCCAAAGCAAAGAAATGGTTCAATATCCGAAAAAACAGCAGTCTGCTGTCTCTGTTCAATGTAGGTATGTTGGAACACGTAACAGAAAAGCGTACTCATATTTACTGGATGCACTCTGTTATTGCAGCAGCGATACGTGAACAGCAGAAAGAGCATCTATACGAGCTATCTCGTCCATTTGTGTCTATTATTTCCGAAGAACTTGATACTGGCGAAACACATGGCAGAGAATATGAGAAAGCGTATCTTATTCCGTTTTCATGGTCAATTGCTGATATTATGGAAAACCACTGGAACGATGAAAAAGATACAGATTTTCTTACTAGACTATTTCATGTATGCTTTGCCTGTAGCAACTACTCTCTTTGCGAATATTTGATTGATGTTATTATTGAGGTACAGCAAAATTTAACAGAGTTCTCTGTAATTGAACTTGCATACAGCTACCGCAACAAAATAGACCTGCTTCTTCAATTTGACCGTGCCGATGAAGCTGCTGAACTTTTAAATGAGGTTGAAAATTTATTCAGAACACATAATGTGCCTAAGAGTGACAGTGAAATAATGAACAGTCAATATGGCATTTTCCACCAGATAAAAGGCGATTATAAAACATCACAGTATTATTTTGACAAGTGTATTGAAAAAGCAAAAGCAAGCACATCTGAAACAAGGAAATATGATTTATCAACAGCCTATTCAAATATGGCAAGAATGCTCATCGATGCCAGACAACTTGAAGATGCATATAAGTACACTAAGGAAGCAATTGAAACTCAAGGTGACGATGAGTTGGATTCGGATATTATTATCTGCTACAGTACGCTTGCTTCTATATGTACTGAGTTTATGAACAGAGGGTATGGAACTACATATATTCATGAAGCACTTGATGCATTTGACAAGGTAATAAAATTCAGAGAGAAGAATCTTGGCAAGCATCATGCCGATACCGCATTGGCGTATCATGAATATTCGTATTTTCTTTATGTATGCCATGAGTATGACGAAGCATTGAATTATAATAAGAAAGCACGTCAAATTGATATTGAACTTTTTTCTGAATACAGTATAAATGTAATGAGAAATTCCAATACCAAAGCACTTATTCTATGGGAAAAGGGCGATAAAGAAAAAGCAAGTGAGATCTTCGATTATATCATTGAAGAATCAGAAAAAATGGGGAATAATTATCTTGTAGACGTTGCAGATTTTGCACTTAACTATGCCCGTTGTCTCGCAGAAATCGGAGATACGAAAAAATCAAAAGATATGTATCAAAAATGCATTTCTATATGGAGCAGTATGTCCGAAAACGGAAATATGAATCTTGCTGTTGCCCATCTTGAATTTGGTGATATCTTGTATAATGAACAAAATATTTCGGGAGCAACGGAAAATTACCGAAAATCCGTTTTATATAATACCGAAGATTTCTATATTATGGTTGATTCAATGGATAGCCTTGCCGTATGTCTGCTTCTTCAAGGAGAACTTGACAGCGGACTTGAAACATTTAAAGAACTTTTGGATCTGCTTACTTTAAACAAAGCCAATGACTCTGAGACCAAATATCAGCTTTGCAATAATCTGTCCTTTATACTTGATGCACATACTGAAGAAGAACTTGAGCTTAGAAATATGCTGATTGAAAAGATAAAGGATAATGAAGAAATTATTGGGCATGTTAACACTTTCTTCATGAATTCAGACGAAAAATAGAACAAAAGCCATCACAGACAAAATCGAATAAATGAGCTATAATTTAAGTACAGTTACAGGTACTTGAATTGTGGCAAAGCGTTCATGGTTCAGGAATTATCCTGAACTGTGGACGCTATTTTTGTATGGTGATTCCGTTTAAGGAATTATCTCAGCTCCATGCAAAAATACAATTTAATAAAAAACAAACGGCGACTGAGAAGTCGATTGTCAGATAGAGATATCAGCTATAGCTGTATCTATGCACAATCGTACTGTCTTCAGTCGCCGTTTCTCTTTCTGGCAATCCAACAGGCATCTGCCGGAAAGGAATTATTATGCCACAGGAAGAAAAGGACGAGCGAACCTACAAAATCTACATCCAGGCAACAAATGAGTTCGCAGAGGTATCCGAGGAGGTATTCAAGGAGTTTTACCGTCACTGCAAGCGTGAGCGTGACGCTTTGCGTAAAGCAGGATATTGCTTCTGTCCTCGCAGTGCTGTTTACTATTGCAATTGTGACTGCAATCATTGTAATTATTACGCCTATTCTACAGGAAGCCAATACGATGATGAAGAAATAACGCCTGAGCCAGTTGACCCTCTGGATATCGAAATTGAGATGGACGCACTTCTGCTTGAGGAACTTATCGATCGTCTCACCGAAATCTACCCTGATGCTAAAACAATCATAAAGTTACGTTATGAAGGGTACTCAGACAGCGAAATTTCACGGCTTACCGGCATACCTCGGAGAACGCTTGATTATAAGCTGAAAGCCGCCTTAAAAAAGCTCGGTGTATCTTTTGAAGATTTTCTTTGAAATATTTTCAAAAATATTTGCCAGTTTGAACTGCTGAACGGCATTATATAGTAGGAGGTGGCGTATATGACCCACGAAAAGAAGTTGAATACGAAGGAACTGATCGAAATTCTGACAGCGATCAGCATTGTGTCAAAGCGATTGGCGTCAAATCTTTCACGCAAAGCAGCGATGCAGAGGCACTCCGCCGAAAAAGAATATGGAGGTGTATTGCATGAATCTGTTTCAGCATCAGCAGGCAGCACTTGATTTTTACATCAAGCTGTACAGCCAAATGAGAATGGTCGGTGCTCATTCACTTGGAGTTGCTCTGCTTATGGAAATGGGCTGCGGAAAAACGGTCACCAGTATTTCTATTGCAGATTTTCTCTATCATCAACGAGATTTGCACAAGGTACTGATCGTTGCACCGCTGTCTATTCTTCCGGTCTGGGAGGAGGAACTTGCGAAGTTTGCTGAATTTCCATACAGCGTATTTACATTGAAAGGTACTTCTGATCAGAAAAGGCAGATACTCTCGCAGGCGAAACGATATGCCGAAAACATGCGTATCGTGATTGTGAATTACGAATCTGCATGGCGACTTGAAAGAACTGCTGAACTTTGACGCAGACCTGATTATTGCCGACGAGGGGCATAAGCTCAAGGAAAATTGTACCTCGCAGAGTAAAGCACTGCATCATCTGGGTGACAAAGCACGATTCAAGCTCCTGCTCACCGGAACGGTAATCACCAATAAGGAGATTGATGTTTTTAGCCAATACCGCTTTTTAGACAGCAGGATTTTCGGTACGAGCTTCTATGCTTTTCGCAATCACTATTTTGAGATGACAGGTTACGGCAATCATATTCCAAAATTCAAAGAGAGTATGAGAGATGAGTTTCTGCAAAAGATGCACTCTGCCGCATACAGAGTAACCAAACAAGAGTGCCTCGACCTGCCGGAGATAGTAGAAGAAGTACGTTCGGTATCGCTTGAACCAAAGGCAAAAAAGATGTATCAACAG
>CAMWPG010000065.1 GCA_947176075.1 uncultured Ruminococcus sp.
TATCCTGATCGTTTGGGTCTATCAATCTACGCATAGTATCAATGGCATCATATGTAATGCTTGCCTGATTATCGTCATTGGAAGAACAAACGATATCAGCGCCCTGATTTCCTGCTATCAATTCTGATAATCCTAATGCGGAACAGGTTTCACTTTTGGTATTTTTTCTGGCGATCAGCAAAATTATCTTTTTGAACCTGTCAAAAGTTGTTTCAGACATTTTGAAACTATAGACAGCTTCAATGAATGCTTTCTGCCATAGCATCAAAACCATTGGCTTATTGTAATACGGCGATTTTGTCAGTCGTACACAATGCTCCATGAAGTCGATCCTAAGAAGTGCATCTGTAGTGTCATAATAGAATGCATCATTCAAAAAATCTTCTTTCAAATTTTGCAGTTCCTGCCACAGCTCCTGACCTACCAGAATTTCACCTGATTCTATCCTTGCATGATATTCCAGCAAAAAGCTGTTATCCGGTGTCCATATTTTCTTTTCTTGTATCAGCATATATTTTGAATAGCCTCCGCAATATCCATTCTCGATTCTACCCACGCTCTCAGCGGACTTGTTTCTTGATCATTTTCTGCGCCTGTTGCTCTTGCAACGACTTTCACAACATTTACATATTGCTGTAAAAACTCCTTATAGAGCTTTGCAGCCGGTGTTGCTTTTTGCTGCGTGGGATTATCCGGATTGACTTTTATCATCGGGAGCTTTTCCAGAGACTCTAATTGGTTTTCAAGATACAGCATCTTATCAACAAGCGGCTTGATAGTCAGTGCATTTGAATCTTGTACAAGTTTCATCAGTTCTTCTTTTCTTCCCAATTTTATTTCTCCATTTCCAAAATTCCAAAATCAAAAATCTCGTTTTTTCACTTTTTGTGACAAAGCCCCCCTCCACAACAGTTGTCCCCGGCATCAAAAAATTTAGGAGTGGGGGGGTATCAGCAGAACTTTTCCCACCAATCGCAGATATATTTTTCCCATTCGTTTGTATCTCTGCCATCATTTACAGTTTGTGATCTTCTCAGACATTCTTCCTTGTCTGTATCTATGAATATTTCTCTTGCATTCAAGCTCTTTATGAGACGTTCACGCTCACTGCTGAGAGGATAACCACCTATGACCCAAGCAGTAAGCCATTTGCCTTGACGTATTCTAACCATATCAAGAAGTTCATCTCTTATGGAAAATACGCAGCTTTTTAATCTATTCGGTTTAACATATCTGTCGCATCCACTCAGACATTGCCATATGTTATCCATATCAACAATAAGGTCGCCGTCACGCATATTATCATGTACATATGTACTCTTTCCGGATAACGGAGAACCGTATACAAGATATACTTGTTTGCGATAAATACCCAGCTTATCATGTATCTTGTTATGGCATTTATGGTGCAGTAACATGATATTATCTGGATTTAATGCAATATTGGCATCATGAATATTATGTTCATCAAGCTCTATCACATGGTGTCCTATGCAATCGTATTTGTGAATGATAGGCTTTCCGCAATGTTCGCAGATGATTTGTCCATGCTCATTTACTCTTTCCATTCGTATCAAAGCCATAAGCTTTATCCATTCTTTTGATTGATAGAAATTACCATTCATTTCGGAACATTCCTTTCGCCTTTGCTAATAATTCTGATGCACGTAAACGATCTTTATTTGGTGAATCTGAATCTTTCATAATATCCGTCCAAAACGCCTGAATCTCTGTTGTAGTGGCTACATGATTCTCAGGGTCTTTTTCAGACCGTGCATTGAGATATTTGATATATTCCTGTACATCCTGTCTGCCCACTAATTTATAGGCATTTCCACGTGCATAACTATGACTATATCCAGCCATAATAGCGGCTTTTTCAGCATTTCCACACGCCTGACCTACATAATATTTTGCCACTAATTTTAATTGTGGTTTTAACTTTGGCTCTTGCATACTGCATCACCTAATTTCTCATATTGTATCAGCCTACTTTCTTATCTCTAAGCAAATTTTTATATTAATTACATTGTATCAAATTCATAGTTTAATTTGTGACCCTTTTTTCAAATGCAAAAAGAGCGTACCTTTTAGAGGCACACTCTTTGTTCGATCCTATTCTGCAAATACTTACGCATATCTTAACCGCCGCAATATTTCAAAAAACTTGCTTCTCATATTATAGAACTGCCTACGCCCCATCGGAACAGCTCCAAGTCTTTCATAAGGCATATTTTTATTTGTGATATGCTTTTTTAATGGCTCATACGTAGCTTCATCGGTTACGATATGTAACGCTATATCGATCATATTTATGTCGCGTAAATAATCGCTGGTTTTTGCATCATTAGGATATTGCTTTATGTATTTTAATTTGTCATTGTATTGGCGGCAAAACCATTTTAATTCAGTTTCAGACATCCATTGCAGGCGGCTTTTTTTCAAGCATATCAGCTCCTTTTTTTATTTTCTTTCCTCATACGCTTCAGGCAGCGGCATCTAGGCAATAACAGGAATGTTATTTTCAAAATCCGTATTAAATGCTTTGTGCTTTGTAGAATAATTTAGAATAATTACGAATCCATATGGCATGGTCACAAGATATTCACCGCTTTCTTTTGGCAGTGCTTTAGACACCGGAATCCAGTTCATTTTCATTTTAATCATTATCCTCTTTCATTTGATACGGAATCGGCATAAGCGACCATGCAATGACAAGATAACCAGACTGCCATTTACCGTCCTTGTATTCTACAAAATCCACTGTGTAATTAGACCCGCCACACCATTTTGTAACAAGATATATACCGTTCTGTACAGGAAGCGCAAGCTCAACAGGAACCCATACAACAGTGTTAGAAATATTTATTGTACTCATTTTGGCATCATTCCTCTCATACATTTTACATAACTTACTTTCTATTTACGAATAAGCTCATTAGCTTCATCAGCATATTCCCAGTCAAAATTAGCATCATATCATACTTTATTCAAATTTTTCGCCCATCGCTGTTTGTTACAAGTTGGAGCAGTCGTGCTTCGTGGTCGTGATGCACAAGACCAATTATGACCTTTCGTATCACATTCCTTATGCCAACCACAAGCTCTAAGTGATACACCGCTTTCGCTTTCAAGAATATACGTAATAATTTTACTATATCCCATCTCAGTTGCTATACGAGCAGCTCTGCTATACAAAAAACTGCATACATTTGGTGTCCCATCAGTGCAAAGCCTTACGACCTCAATAGTTTTGCCATCATCAAGCATCCGACTTACAGGACGGGCAAGTTGTACAACCCCAACAAGCTTTCCATTGACTTCACAGCCGATTCGGAACTTATCCCTGTATACGCTGTCGTGATGTCGATGCAGCTTGTCCACAAATTCGTTAGCTTGCTTCAATTCCAAAGGAACTGCTTTCATTATCTTTTATCTCCTAACAGCTCTGGATTGTCGTGGATGTTACCGATTACCTCGCAGTTCTGGAAAACCGCAGGATTAAATATTCCATTAGATAGAATTGCAAGAAATCGTACTTGTTCAGTTGAATATTTTACCTCGTAGATTGCTTCATTCCGTTTCAAAATATCTCCCTCAAAAATCTTCACGCCGTTCTTGTCGGTCAATTCGATATACTGTTCCAAAATATTTGGCATTATCCGGTGATATTCTCCGTGCTCATCAACAATGATATGCAGAGTTTCGTCACAGGATTTAAGCTTTATATAGTAGCCATAAACCCACTTACCGTTATCTATTCTTTTCCCTCTAAACAAAATCTCACGTTCCATTTTCATTCTCCTTTCTAAGCTGTCTGCCGCAATTAGGGCAGAAATTTATCCAATGAGTTTCCCCATCATTACCAAACACAACTTTTTGTCCAATAAATGACCGACCGTCATTGCAATATATACATCCTTTTTCAGATAAAGCAGGATATAATTCCTCTGCTGTTTCCTCAAGAGAACGAATCAAAAGACAATATTCCGCATCATTCAAAGAACGTACAGAATGTAAAAGCTCCGTATATTTTTCAAATACAGTTGCCACCTTATGTAAAGATTCAAACTTTTCAGGTGTCATTTTCATTCTCCTCCGAAGATTCATATTTATCCAATATTTCTTTACCACGCTTTGTTCTTGATAGCTTTTCAGCTAAATATTTACCTGCCGTGTCAATGATCTCATCTCGGCTATCTTTAAAAAATTCATCCATTTTGCTTTCAAAATAATAAGTTGGATTGTCTTGATATCTCTCAAATAAAACCCTTCGTACCTCTTCAAAAAGCTTTTGTGTGATTTCTTTTTCAGCATTCAATTCAATTCTTTGACAAATCGTTTTATCATCAATACTGATTGCAAATTGTACTATATGCTCCATAATCTTTACTCCTTATCCTCCAAATCCATCTTAGCTGCTATGCTCTGCTCTGCCTTAATAGCCATAGCTGCTACCTGACAGCCTTCCATCGAAAGGCGCTGTGCGCAATATTTCAGCTTTTCAAAAGCTTCTAATGCTCCATGTACATCATCATCCTTTGTGCATGTCCATATTTCTTGCAGATGTTCGTTACAAAGCATAAGCTCATCAGTAGCCTCTTCCAGTTCCTCCAACGTCACCGCATACGCTTCATGAAGTGAAGCAAAAGGCGGATGTTTCTCATTTGCAGCAATCAATTCTGCTTCTATAGCATCTCTGATTTCATTTTCACATACGTTCATTTAAGCCCTCCTACTTACTCTAAACGCCCACACGGGACAACATCTCTTAGGGCATTTGTTACTTAAAGTTAGCCACCATGCATTACGTGTGCCTGCGGCGATATCATCATCGTCAATTCCGTAACCATATCGTACATATCCGTCACGCTTTTCAACTTCATAAACGCCAAGCTCGTTTCTTGCAATTTCAACTGCTTTCTGTTCCGTGTAACGTTCCTTGCTCACAACTACGGGATAATCGCCTGTAAATGCATCGTAATCAAATTTACTCATTTTCAGTTTTCTCCTAACTTCTGTCCGCAGTTCGGGCAGTAATTATCTTTTTCATTCATTAAGATTTGAGATAATTTCGCTTATATATTTCACCACCATAGCAAATCGCACTTGTTGTCAATGCATTCTTTGAGAAGATCCTTAAAATCTTTGAACATTGTGCAATCTGGTCTGCCTGCGTAGCCATAACAGAAATCATCATCATAATCCTTTATATGCTTGTAAATTTCTTTACAAGCTCCGTAATGGATTTTACCCTCGCAGTCTGACTGCAAGCAGAAATCAACTACTTTTGGACTTACTGCTTTTCTTTTGAGCAGCTCTTCGGTTTTGACATCAAATTTTTTGAAGTATTCTTCTCTGCCGTAAATAAAAGGAGCTTTGTCAATAGTATCATAATGCTTGCCAAATTCAGGGCTGCATAACTCAGCTAACTTTTTACGAAGCGTTAGAAACGCTCCATAACCCATTTCAAGGCTTATCTTGCCTTTCTTGCTTTCTAACGTTATTCCCATAGTATTCACTCCTTTTTAATCATGGAATTTCAACGAGTCCCAACTGAACATTATCGCCCTGAATATATTTCGCTTCAAGTTTCTTAACAATACCGTCAAAAACGGGCTTTGTCTTCTGTAACGGCAGCTTTCTCTCTTGCACCGCATCTTTGACAATATACTCTATAATCATTGCTGCCAATGAAATCACCTTTACTGTGTTTCCAATTTACAAATTCGTCTGTAAACTCTCTTTTTAAAATCATACATTTCGGAAATTCGGATAAGTCACAACCACAGAACGGGCAAGGTTTTAACTAATATCATTTTTACGTTCATTAGTTCTAACTCCTCTCAAAATCGCCTGTAAGCCGTTTCCATGTTTCATAGGTAAAATTACGAGTAAAACGCATAAAGTACATTACGTGTCAATTCTGTGGCTCTCATATGCATTCTACAGATATATTTATTTTCAATTCATTTGCATATATTATTTTTGCTATTATAATTTTTCATATACGCACTTATTTTCATCGTGCAAGCTTTACATTTCAGCCCGCCATGCTCAGCAGATGCCTTTCCGCACACAGTGCATATTCCGGATACTTTTCTGTCATGATATTTCTTTGAATGATACTCCGATAAGCGTTTTCTGAATTCGTCATCGTGATAATACTTTTTGCTTCGCTTGATACTGCATGATTTACAACTAACTCGCCCTGGTTCAGGTTCAACAGAACCGCAATATACACACTTACCAGCTGCTTTGCGGCGGTTATATGTTGTTATGTTCATTGCTCTCTATTACCTCCTCACGTAGCTCATTAAGCGTATAGCCAAGCAAATTGTGTGCTCGCTTAATTCTCTTATCGTTATGCCCAAATCCCTCCGTGACTGCCTTCAAAGCTTCTGAGAACACACATGATTCATGATAAAATTTTCTGGTCACACAACCATCACGAAAATCAGGCTCTACAGGCTTGCCGCATATTTTACAAGGAATAATTTTAGGATTCAGTCTATTTTTTTCCCTTTTCCTTTTTTTTGATCTTTCGTTTGATTTTTGCCTGTACTCCGGACTTGATTGCTGCATTTTCTTTCTTATTTTTCTGCATTCATCAGAACACAGACAGTAGCGAAGATTTACAACTTCAAATTCCTTACCGCATATAATGCATTGCTTTCTTAGCATTTTATTCACTCGCTTTCATTATTCCTGAATATTGTAGACCAATCCTCTATAAGCATCAGCATTAGGGCTTTCAGGAATGGATTCAGATTTAGACTTTACCTTAGGTTTAAAATTTCCCTCGGTATTCTTCCAGTATCTTACTGCACATTTCCAATCTGTAACGGGCTTGCCTTTTGTTGTTTTCCATCCCTGAGCAGTGTAGGTTCTATAAAATTTATGAGCGTCCACACCACCGCCGATCTCCTGTATGTAAGCTGCGACTTCTTCAAATGTTGGAATTGCCCCAACTGTTGAAAGATTTTCGGATTGATTCCCACTAGTAAGTAAGTAAGTATTTTTACTTTCTTTTACTTTACTTTCCTTTGTATCGTTTTTTCTGTAATTATCGCTGTTTTTTCCGCAATAACTATGGTTTTCTCCGCAAAAACTATCATCAGGGTACACTTCGGAAGAGGTGTCAGTTTTTTCGCTTTTTAAAAGCCAGTACCGACCCTCAATTTTAATAGTGCTTCTTGCAGCTTTTTTAGCTGCAAGATATCTGCGCTGTATTGATTCCGAAGTCAAGACTTTTTCCGAATCAGCAAGTTGCTTATCAAAAAGCCCCCGGTTGATTAAGCAGTTCAAGATCTCCATTGTTAAGCCCCGGGATATTCTGACAGAATCAGCAATATCCAAAAGCAAATCTTCGTCCCACGAAATCCAGTAACCCGACCGATATATTTCGCACAACAGAAAAATGTATACAGTAAAACCTTTTGCTCCTACACAAGCTATTGTTCTTTTAATTTTCTTGTCCAAAAAGCAATCAGTATCCAAAGAAAAGTAATTAAGCCCCATTTTTTTGGGTCTTGCCATTACTTCACCTCATTCAGTCATTTACATGGCTTTTTATTTAAGGCAGAATGCCTTTCACTAATAGTCTCTGATAGTGAAAACTTGAATGACTTTCTTCAAGTTTCATTAAGATTTTACATTTAGAACGGCGGTTCACCATCGCCAATAATTTCTTCAAAGTCACCCAGATCACCAATATCGGGCATTTGCTGCGAACGCTGAACATCATTTGCGTATGTATGCTGTGTCTGGTTAGCTGGCGGACGGTCGGCATAGTTTTCATAATAGCCTGGAAACTGTTCCTGTACAGGAACGCTTTGTGACGTGTTGTGAGACGGCTGTGATGGCACTTGCGGCGATGGCTGGTAAGTTTGTGGTGTAGGTGTTGCTGCCTGTTGTGGGTTATTCTGAGCGCTCTGAGAAGATTGCTTTGATTCTCCGAAACTCACATTGTCAGCTTGTACGACCATTGAATAATGCTTAACGCCGCTTTGATCTGTCCAGTCATTATTTCTAAGGCTGCCCTCTATAATTATCATGTTGCCTTTATGAAAATATTTGTTTACAAATTCAGCGGTTTGTCTCCAACAGGTTACACTTATAAAATCAGCCTGACGTTCTCCGGTCTGCTTGTCCGCATATTGCCTGTTTACTGCAACACGGAATCTGCAATTGGCAACACCGTTTGATGTTAGTTTAAATTCAGGGTCGGCGCATAACCGTCCCATGATGATTGCTTTATTTAACATACTTGTCCTCCATTAAATAAAATATAAACTGCTTTCAGATGGAGCTTTCAGCACTTTAGTTTTCCTGCAATATTCACACTTTTCACAGCGTTCAGGCTCTATCACGCCTTGCTTTATAGCATCATACAGAGGTGCATCACGCATAAATCTATCAAGTGCAAAATCAAGTTCCTGCTGATCTATATGCAGCACATCAATATCCGGTTCTTTTTCCTTTGTCGCTGCTGCAAGATAAAACGGTAATTTTTCACCTGTATTTTGTCTGACAATTTCCTGATATACAGCACCCTGAATATCATATCCCCAATATTCATACCATGGAAGATGTCCTGTTTCTGGATCATAGCCATCAGAAAAGTCTCTCATGATTTTTCTGTCAACGATCTTATCTCCTGGATGATAGCTGTCCATCATGATTTTTACAGGTATACCACTTATTATGCCTGTCATGATTATCTGCTTTTCACCGGATATGTAATCCATAAACAGCTTGTCTCGTTCGATTCGCTGTATTATGATATTTGCTTGCAAAAAATCAGATTTCAGAGTACCATCACGCTTGAATATTTCAGGATTTTTCTTTATAAAATCATCCAAGTCACCGTCAAAATAAGCATCTACATATGACCCTACGATCAAAGCTGTAGTTTTTTCACGTTTATATAACCCTTTGATTTCAGCAAGTGCAGTATTTTGGCATTTGTTGAATGACTTGAACTGTGAAACACTCATATAATCAATACCAGCTTGATGGCTAAAATAATTATCCCTGGTTAGCTGCATTTTGTGCCTCCTTTGTAGATGATGTACAGCATGCAGCGCAAAGAGGTCTGCCACATTTATTTATGGTATACTCTGCGATCTGTTCAGCAGTCATGCGGTTTGTTGGCATTATATCAGCGCCACATTTACTGCACTTTGGAAGTGCTGCCGTTCTGATTTGTGGAACTCTCGGACATATTCTTAATGCATCATGAACAGCACCAAAAGCTTTTACTTTTTCTATGCCTATGACAACAGATTTTCCTCTCAATTTTTCTGTTTCTTTAGTTCTGTATAATTTACACAATCTTTTTTTATTGGTTATGTTCATTATCATAGGCTTGTAAGCATGATCTGTCCAATAACATACAGTGCAGTTTTCAGTTTTCCCATTAGTCACAACCTCTTCGTCTCTGATATTGTCAATAGTTAAAATAACTTCACGGTTTGGCTGCTCCTCTAAATCCCAACTGCCTAAGTAATTAGGATTTTTTCCCATTTTCATAATATCAGACATATTCTTCCTCCTCCATTTTATAGCGGCAGATCCTACATATATATGCCACTTCTATTTGATTTACAGGTTTGAGCTCGTCCGGGCTGCATTCTTTTCCGCATGCATCACAATAATAATGCTTTGCACGTTGTAAGCCGCAATCTATACACGGTATAGCACAGCCTACACAATCATTTTCTTCTCTTACCATTTCAATTCTCCTGACCTATACTCGTAATTTTTACTCTAACACATGGCATATCAGAGTAAAATTTTTCTGCAAAAATACGTATGATCTGCTTGTCGTCATGATACGCAATGCCGTTAAGTGCATCTGCAATGATCTTGACAATATTATCAAGATCAGGTTTCTTCAATGGAAAAAGCAGATGCATTAACATTTTTAAACGATTAGCTTTGCTTGTGCTTTTTGGCACGCAAAAATACGCAGCAATTTCCATATGTATACAAGCATTGC
>CAMWPG010000066.1 GCA_947176075.1 uncultured Ruminococcus sp.
AAACATAGTCCTGAAATTCTCGTTGCAGCGGGTATTATAGGAGCTGTTACAAGTGCGGTTATTGCTTGCAAAGCCACTACCAAAGTTGGCAAAATCATTGAAGACACAAAAGAAACCCTCGATACCATACATGAAGGCGTCGATAGCGGTGAAATAAACGGAAACGCTTATACCCTTGACGACGGTAAAAAGGACATGGCTATGATATATGTTCAGACTGGTATAAAGTTTATCAAGCTATATGCACCTGCCGTTATTATTGGTACTCTGTCCATCACCAGTATTCTTGCGTCTAATAATATCCTTTGTAAACGCAATGTAGCTCTTGGTGCTGCTTACGCTGCCATTGATAAGAGTTTTAAGGAATACCGTGATCGTGTTATAGAAAGATTTGGTGAACAGGTCGATACCGAACTTAAATATGGCATTAAAGCTAAGAAATTTGAGACTGTTGAAATAGATCCGGAAACAGGCGAAGAAAATAAGGTGGAGAAAACTGTTATAGTTGCGGATCCTAACCTACATAGCGATTATGCGGTTTACTTCGATTCCAAAAGCCGTAACTACGAGAACAATCCCGACTATAACCGTATGTTCCTCAGGGCTCAGGAGTCATATGCAAACGATAGACTTCAGGCCCGCGGTCATCTATTTCTGAATGAAGTTCTTGATGATCTGGATCTGCCTCGTACTCCTGCTGGTCAGATTGTTGGTTGGACTAAGGATGGTTCGGATGGATATGTAAATTTCCGCATTATAGAAGTTGAGCGTAAAACCGAAGATGGTCACTATGAACCAACTCTTTTGCTCGATTTTAATGTTGAGGGTAATATATGGGAAAAAATGTAACATAAAGGAGAATATGTAATGAGAGCTTTATTTTCGTATATTTTTTCCACTATGGCCGGTATCTGCTTCATAAGTGGCATTGCGGTTCTATCCGGTGGAAAGGAGTATTGATAAATGTATGTTTTAAACGATTTCATTTCTGCAATTAACGTTATGCTTGACAGCAAACGAAAAAGACATATTACCGGTGGGATTCTTCTGAGTGCAGCATTGCTGTTCGGAGGTCTCGCCGTAACAGTCATAACCATCAAATCTGAGGAGGACTATGATGAGTAAAATCAACTTTGTTATGTTTATAGTTGGAGCTGCCATTGGCTCTGTCGCTACATGGGTCTATCTCAAAAAACATTACGAGCAGATAGCTCAGGAAGAGATCGACTCGGTTAAAGCTGTGTTTGCCAATCGCAAGTCTGATATCAATACAAAAAACAAAGAGAACGATAACAAATTTAAGAATGTCGACCGAAATCTTCAACCTGATCTAGTAGGCTATGCTGCTAAACTTCAGGAACATGGTTATACGAACTATTCTGCCAATAGCGAAAAAAACAATGAAAAAAGAAAGGATGATTCTATGCTAGATAAGCCGTATATTATCTCACCTGAAGAATACGGAGAAATTACTGACTATGAAAATATTAGTCTGACATATTATTCAGACGGAATACTTGCGGACGACTATGATGAAATCGTTGACGATATTGAGACCACTGTCGGTTCTGACTTTGCTGATCATTTTGGCGATTATGAAGATGATTCTGTATTTGTTCGTAACGACCGTCTGAGATGCGATTACGAGATTCTCAAGGATTATCGACCTTATTCAGCCATTGTAAACCCACGGAGGCATAAATGACTGAATTAGAGCTAAATCGTGAATATTTCAAATGGATGTGTCAGCTCGTACGCTATAAACAGTATAATCGTAGATTGTCTTACAACAAACTTCTGAGTCATCTTCATAATATAGATTTTCAATATATTTTACCTATGGATGGCAACAGAGCTGAAGACGGAACAGATCTTCGGTATCGCTTTGGTTATGAAAAAGAATATGAGGATCCTATGATTGCCAGTTATCTGGATAATCGCCCTTGCAGTGTATTAGAGATGCTTATTGCATTGGCATTTCGCTGCGAAGAACATATCATGGACGACCCGGATATTGGCAATCGAATGGGACAATGGTTTTGGGATATGATTGTAAATCTGGGGCTTGAGTCTATGAGTGATTCTCAATTTGATGCGGACTATACAGACGCTGTGATATCTCGATTCATGAACCGCAAATACAAACACAATGGCGAAGGTGGTTTATTCACTGTTAATCATTGCAAATACGATATGAGAACCGTTGAGATATGGTATCAGCTTAACTGGTATCTGAACAGCATCGTGTAAGGAGGATTTTAACTATGATTCACAGTCATATATACGAGTATTTCAAAAAATGCTTACCAGATCAGGCGAATAAAGTCACCGAGTATTTTCCAAATGGTAAAAACAGCATTCGAGTTAGACAAGCAAACAAACAGGAATTTATATTTTCATTTAATGGAACTAAGGCTTGGAAATTCGAGACTATCGACCAATTCCTCGCTGATATGAAAGGAGAAAAGAAACATGGATGAGATGATGCGTTATATTTTCAGCAACCTTCGAAACTCGGAAAGCGTTATAAGAAACACACTCAGAGAGCAGAGGGCTTTCAAACGCAGCGTTAAATTCTTTGCTGCAATGATTACCTTAAATACAATTGCACTGAAAATTGAAAACAGTAAAATGAGTAACGAGATTGAGACGCTTAAATCAGAAATCAAGGATCTGAAAAATATAAGAGAGGTATGATGAACGTCAATGATCGACTTTTTAATGATTTCAACCCGTAGTACGAAGCGTGGCGTAATAGAGATCTATCCGAAGTTTATCATTAAGAAAAGCTCCGATCTTATGATCAGAGGCGGCGATTTTTATGCTATCTGGCTGGAGGACCGAGGTTTATGGTCCACTGATGAACAGGATGCAATACAGCTTATCGACCAAGAACTTGACAGATATGCAGAAGAAAATCGTACTCGTTTTGATTCTGATGTCAAAATTCTACATATGTGGGATTCTGAATCAGGAATGATCGATTCTTGGCATAAGTATTGTCAGAAGCAGATGAGAGATTCGTTCTATATGCTGGATGAGAAGTTGATATTCTCGAATACACCTACGAATAAGAAAGACTATGCAAGTAAGAGATTAAATTACCCTCTGAATCAAGGGTCTATCGATGCTTATGATAAATTAATGTCAACACTCTACTCAAAAGAGGAAAGAACAAAAATCGAATGGTGTATCGGCTCTATTGTTTGCGGTGAATCGAAGAAATTACAGAAATTCATGGTTCTTTACGGCGCAGCAGGTACGGGTAAATCAACAGTTTTAAATATCATACAGAAGCTCTTCGAAGGATACTACTCAGTGTTCGATGCAAAAGCTCTTGGTTCTTCGAGTAATTCATTTGCACTGGAAGCTTTCAAGACGAATCCTCTCGTTGCCATTCAACATGACGGCGATCTATCAAGAATAGAAGATAACACTAGACTGAACAGCCTTGTTTCTCATGAAATGATGACGGTAAATGAAAAATTCAGATCTACTTACACAAATGATTTTAAGTGTTTTTTGTTTATGGGTACAAATAAACCGGTAAAAATCACAGATGCAAAGTCAGGTCTCATAAGACGTCTGATAGATGTGTCCCCTTCCGGTAACAAACTGAATTCTAAAGAATACAAAACAATAATGAAACAGATAGAATTCGAGCTTGGAGCTATTGCTTATCATTGTCAGGAGATATATCTGGAGGATCCGTGTATGTATGATGATTATATTCCGGTAACAATGCTCGGAGCATCTAATGATTTCTACAATTTCATTATTGATTCTTACCATGTATTCAAAAAAGAAGACGGAACAACTCTCAAAGCCTCATGGGAAATGTATAAAACTTATTGCGACGAGGCAAAAGTAACTTATCCTTTTTCTAAGAGAATCTTCAAAGAAGAACTCAGAAATTATTTCCGAGAATATAAAGAGCGTTTCAATCTTGATGATGGGACACGAGTACGCAGCTATTATATCGGTTTCAGAACTGAAAAATTTGAAGATCAGACCATAACCGAAAAAACAGAGTCAGAACATAAACTGATAGAATTTTTTGCGCAATCTTCAGTTTTTGACTGTATGTGTGCCGACTGCCCTGCTCAGTATGCTACAGCCACGGAAACGCCAATTTCCAAATGGGATAATGTTACTTCTAAACTTGGCGAGTTATCCACATCAAAACTTCATTATGTAAAAGTTCCTGAAAATCATATTGTTATCGACTTTGATATTCAGGATAAGGGCGGCAATAAATCCTTTGAACTGAATCTCAAAGAAGCGAGTAAATGGCCTCCTACTTATGCTGAACTTAGTAAGAGTGGTGAAGGTATCCATCTTCATTATATTTATTCCGGAGATCCGACAAAGCTCAGCAGGGTTTATGACGACCATGTTGAGATCAAAGTCTTTACAGGCAAAAGCTCACTAAGACGAAAACTTACCAAATGTAACGATTTACCGATCGCAACGATCAACTCCGGTTTACCACTGAAAGGAGAAAAACAAGTGATAAATTTTGAAGGTATGAAGAGTGAGAAAGGACTTAGAACCCAAATCAAACGAAATTTGAATAAAGAATATCATCCTGCCACTAAGCCAAGTGTCGACTTCATTTATAAAATCCTTGAGGATGCTTATGCAAGTTGCCTCAAATATGATGTTACTGATATGCGTAATGCTGTTCTGGCATTTGCAGCAAGTAGTACACATCAGGCGGATTATTGCATCAAGCTCGTAAACAAGATGCGGTTCAAATCTGCCGATCAATCCGATGGAGCAAAAAATGATGATGCTAAACTTGTATTCTTTGACGTTGAGGTGTTCCCTAACCTGTTTCTGGTCAACTGGAAAATAGAAGGTGAAGGAAAACCTGTTGTTCGTATGATAAACCCCTCCCCTGCTGAGATCGAAGAGTTAATGCGATTCCGTCTTGTTGGTTTTAACTGCCGAAGATACGACAATCATATTTTGTACGCAAGGCTAATGGGTTATACAAATGAACAGCTTTACAATCTTTCTCAGAAGATCATTAGAGGCAGCGCAAATTGTTTCTTTGGTGAAGCTTACAATGTCTCATATACTGATGTTTATGATTTCTCCAGTAAAAAGCAGTCGCTTAAGAAGTTTGAAATTGAATTGGGACTGCATCATCAGGAACTTGGACTTCCTTGGGATCAACCTGTGCCCGAAGAACTTTGGACTAAGGTCGCTGAATATTGTGATAATGATGTTATTGCTACAGAAGCTGTATTTAATGCTCGTAAGGCAGATTTTACAGCAAGACAAATTCTGGCAGATGTTGCCGGAATGACAGTGAACGATACTACTAATTCGCTCACGACCAGAATCATATTTGGTAATAATCGTAAACCTCAGGAGCAGTTCAATTATCGGGATATGGGTAAAATAACAAATGGTGCAAGCGGTGTTACAATCACAGATGACGGCAAGATGTACGTTGAATTCGGGGATGAGTATACTGTTTTCGATGAAAAAGGCAGACCGATATTTCCCGGTTATACTTTCGAATGCGGTAAGTCTGTCTATCGTGATGAAGAAATCGGTGAAGGCGGATATGTCTACTCTGAGCCGGGTATGTACGGTAACATTGCTCTTTTGGACATTGCGTCTATGCATCCGAGCAGCATTGTTGCTGAAGAATTGTTTGGACCTGAATATACAAAGCGATTCAATGATATTCTCCAGACTCGTATTGCGATCAAACACGGAAAACTTGACAAAGCGAAACAAATGCTGAATGGAGCGTTAGCTAAATATCTGACTGATGAATCCACAGCGTCAGATCTGGCTCAGGCCCTGAAAATTGCAATCAACTCAGTATACGGTCTGACGTCAGCAAGCTTTGACCATCCATTCCGTGATAATCGAAATAAGGATAACATCGTTGCAAAGCGTGGAGCTCTATTTATGGTTAATCTCAAACACGAGGTTCAGAAAAGAGGTTATACTGTCGCTCATATCAAAACAGATTCCATCAAAATTCCAGATGCAACGCCATATATTATTCAGTTTGTTATGGATTACGGCAAGCAATATGGATATACATTTGAACATGAAGCCACATATGACCGCATGTGCCTTGTAAATGATGCAGTTTATATTGCTCGTTATGCTACTATTGAGAAATGTCATGATTTATATGGCAAAGAGTATGTGGAGCATAGCAAAGATATTTGTAAAGAAAACAAAAAACATCCATACGCTTGGACTGCGACCGGAACTCAGTTTCAGGTTCCCTATGTATTTAAAACTCTGTTTAGCAAAGAATCCATCGATTTTGAGGATCTTTGTGAAACAAAGTCAGTTAGCAGCGCTTTATATTTAGACATGAACGAGAAATTACCTGACGTGTCTAAGTATGAAAAGGAGTATGATACTCTATGGAAAGATATTTGTGATCTGCGACTCCCTTATAACGATGAAATAAAAGCAGAGTGTGAGCGTGTCGAAGAATTATCAAAGGAAATTACAAAGGGACACAACTACCACTTTGTGGGAAAAGTAGGTCAGTTCTGTCCTATAAAGCCTGGTTGTGGCGGTGGAATACTGCTTCGTGAGACTGAAAACAAGAAAACCGGAGCAAAAAGTTATGCTGCGGCAACCGGTTCAAAAGGCTTCCGCTGGTTGGAGTCCGAAATGGTCAAGCAGCTTGAAAAACAAGACGATATTGACCGAACTTATTATAATAATATGGTCGACGATGCGGTCGAATCTCTGTCAAAATACGGAGACTTTGAACGTTTTGTTGCGGACGAGCCTTATTCTTCAGACAATACTCCGCCTTGGCTTGGAGCTGACGAACCTTATGAGGAAGCAATTCCGTTTTAATAAAAGACAAAACCGATATTTATTACAATGTAAAAATTGAAAGGAGCAGCCATTATGGCTTATAAAAATGTAGATAACATCATCATTGAAAACGCCCATATCATATTCAGGAACTTCAAGGGTGAAGAATCCAAATACAACCGTGCAGGAAACCGCAACTTCTGCGTTGTCATAGAAGACACAGACACGGCACAAAAGCTCATTGAAGACGGTTGGAACGTCCGTGTTCTGACATCTCGTGATCAAGACGCAGCACCTCGTCATTATATTCAGGTAGCAGTAAGCTTCGACCACATTCCGCCCAAGGTTGTTATGGTTACTCGCAGAACTAAAACGCCACTGGATGAGGAATCTATCGGTGCTTTAGATTTTGCTGATATTCGTAATGTCGATCTTACTATTCGTCCGTATAATTGGGAGGTAAATGGTAAGGCAGGAGTAAAAGCTTACCTGAAAACCATGTATGTCACTATCGAAGAGGATGAATTTGCCGATAAGTACGCTGACGACGAAGAAGGGATGATATTTGGTGAATAAATTTAAAACGGGGAGAACTGTTGCAACCCGTGCCATTGCTGAAATGATGCGGACAGATAAGAAATTCAATGCGTTTGTCAATACGTCTTTTATATAGATATTTAAACTGTGATTGGGGATCTATGGATGACGAAGATAAGGCTCTTAACGATGCCGCTGTAAAAAACGGTGACGAACGAATTTTTGCCGCTTATATCGACTCTACAGGTCGAAAGATTTGGATAATAACCGAATGGGACCGTAGTGCGACAACTATTCTTTTTCCATCGGAGTATTAATATATGGCTGGTATATCACTTCGAGATTATCAATTAAATGCTGTCAATAGAATGAAAAACGGCTGTATTCTATGTGGCGGTGTCGGAAGCGGCAAATCCAGAACAGCGATTGCTTATTACTTTTTTCATGAAGGCGGCGAACTTCTGAATAATGTCTGCGGCGATAATTATATTCCGATGGACGATCCGCCAAATGATCTATACATTATCACAACAGCAAGAAAACGAGATACGAAGGAATGGGAGGGTGAACTTTCACCATTCCTTCTTTCCACCCATCCGGAAATCAATCTTTATTCCAATAAAGTAATCGTCGACTCATGGAACAACATTGGTAAATATGTCACTGTTAAGAATGCTTTCTTTATATTTGACGAACAACGAGTAGTTGGTTCCGGTGCGTGGGTAAAGGCGTTTTTGAAAATCACCAAGTCCAACGAGTGGATATTATTATCAGCTACGCCTGGTGATACATGGGAAGACTATATTCCGGTCTTTATAGCTAATGGATTCTATAAGAATCGAACAGCTTTCAAAGAAGAACATATGGTTATGACCTGGATAAATGGAAAATACCCAAAAGTAAATAGATATTTAGGTGTTGGAAAACTTATACATTTACGTAACTCTATATTAGTTGAGATGGATTTTAAACGAGAAACACATTCTCATCATGACGATATTTATGTTAAGTATGATATTGCAAAGTATAAAGATGCTGGCAGATTACGATGGAATCCGTATAAAAATGAGCCTATTGTAAACGCTGGCGAACTTTGTTACGTATGGCGCAAAATCGTGAATTCGGATGAATCCAGACAAATTGCACTATTGGAGATATTTGAAAAGCATCCAAAGATGATCGTATTCTATAATTTCGATTATGAACTTGATATTCTCAAGAATCTCTATTACGGAGATAATGTTGAGATCGCTGAGTGGAATGGTCATAAACACCAGCCTGTTCCAACCTGCGATAGTTGGATCTATCTGGTTCAGTATAATGCTGGTGCTGAGGGGTGGAACTGTATAAATACGAATACGATCGTCTTCTATTCACAGAACTACTCTTACAAAATTATGAAGCAATCGGCAGGACGAATAGATAGACTTAATACACCGTTCAAGGACTTGTATTATTATCACTTAAAATCTCGCTCTGCGATTGATTTGGCTATAAGCCGAGCTTTGAATGAGAAAAAGAACTTTAACGAAACAAAATATGTCAGTGGTTACTCTAAGAAGATAGTAAACGTATGATGCAGAAAGGAACGATTATAATTATGAACGTTTGTAAAAATGAAATCAGTGACGCAGTAGAAGCAGAACTTGTTGCTGCAAATGAGAAATATCCGCCTTTTGCGTCATTGCATGAAGCGTATGCGGTGGTAAAAGAGGAATTTGAGGAGGCAAAAGTTGAAATTGATGAGTATAAAAAGCTTATGGATGATTTCTGGAATTGTATAAAGGATGACGATATACGAGGTGCATTAGAATTGACGGCAAAAATGAAACATACAGGAATCCGTCTTGCTATGGAGGCTTCTCAGATGGCAGCTATGGCTATTAAGGCTGAGCAGAGTATCGTAAATAAGATGGATTAGGAGGTCTAAAAATAAAAATGAATCTGTTTAACTGGGATGTAATTCGAATATCTATTGTTGTTTCTGTGATACAAGGCTTGATTCGTAGACATGGGGAATTTATTTTTTCAAAAATTATTAAGTTAATAAAGGAAGAATAAGCTATGGCGTTTACAAAATTTGCTTTTCGCATTGACAAACAGTTTCAGTCCTGTTATAATTTTACTGTAACAGGAAGTATTGCAGTGGGTAAAAAAAATGAAATTGTAGCAAATAAATCCGACTTCTATGCTCCGGCAAGGTCAATAAACGATTTGTATTCGGAAATTTTGTCAGCAAATAATCCCACCATTGATGCGTATAAAGATATTATCGAGAATCAGAATATTTCCGAGGGTATTAAAAAAGACTTTGTGGAAATTTATAAAAAGCGCGAACGTACAATGCGGCAAGCAACGATGATAATTGTTGGAGGTATTATTTTTATTAGCGCTGTTTACGTATTTAAAATCTGTACTTAATTTTTTGTTTATCTATAATTACTTTTATCCGTAGGTTTTGTAATCTACGGAT
>CAMWPG010000067.1 GCA_947176075.1 uncultured Ruminococcus sp.
ATACAAAGCGAAATCAGCGGTTTATTTTAAATAAAGCTAATGGCAGTAAGATATTCAAGCTGTCAGATAAAACAAGAAATAAGGAAGGACGTAATATTGATTTTGCCATCGTTGATGAAACTCATGAAATGAAAGATAACGTCATAGGAAAATCAATAGAACAGTCTCAAAGCCTTAAAGACAATCCTAAGTTCATCAATATAACTACAGAGGGATTCATAGTTGATGGCTATCTTGATGATGAGCTGAAGAAAGCCCGTGCTGTTATAAATGGCGAAGATGATTCACTCAGCGGTCAAAGATTATTGCCGTGGCTTTATACTCAGGATTCTGAAAATGAGGTGTGGCAGGATAAACGAACATGGGTGAAGAGCAATCCTACACTGGGAATTATAAAAAAATGGGATTATCTGGAAGAGCAAGTGGAAGTTGCAAGAAAATCAAAGGCTGACAGAATTTTTGTTTTATCAAAGGATTTCAACATTAAGCAAAATGCCGTTGAAACATGGCTTAATTTAGAGGACTATGACTATGAAGCCGTTTACGATCTGGAAGATTTTCGGGGCTGCATTTGCATTGGTGCAGTTGACTTATCAGAAACAACAGACCTTACGTGTGCAAAGATACTGATGATGAAGCCAAATGACAACACCAAGTATATACATACCATGTATTTTATACCGGAGTCAAAGCTTGAAAATTCCGACGACTGGAATGCCGGGGCAAGGTACAAAGAGTGGGCTGAAAAAGGCATTCTGACCATTACAGAGGGAAATGATATTGATTTATCTGTTGTCGCTGATTGGTTCTATCAGCTGTACAAGCAGTATGATTTGAAGCTTTGGAAATGTGGATATGACCAGAGATTTTCAAAGGACTGGATAACCAGAATGGATATGTATGGCTGGACAAAGGAGAATGAAGATCTTATCTTGATTCTACAGAATGCGCAAACGCTGTCAAATGCTTTGAAGCTTTGTGAAGCAGATCTGAAGCACCGGCTTATAAACTACAATCAAAACGATATGGACAAGTGGTGCTTCAAAAATGCAGGAATAAAAGTAGATGATCGTTCTCAGTGCCTTTGTGTAAAAATCGAATCTTCAAAAAGAATCGATGGTGCGGTTACACTGATAATTCTCTATGAAATGTATAGAAGATACAGAACTGAGTTCAAACAGATGATAGAAAGACGGTGATCAAATTGGGATGGCTTGACAGAATATTTAAAAAATCAAACAGAGAATCAACATATGCACAGATGCTCAACGGTTACACTCCCATTTTTTCTCAGTTTGGAAAAGATATTTTTGCGAGTGATGTAGTTCAACAAGCGATAAACTGTATTGTTATGGAAATGAAAAAGCTGAATCCTCAGCATGTAAGGGAGAAAGGCGGCGACAGCGCCCCTATTAATAGCGATAGACAGCGAGTGCTAAATAAACCAAATCCCATTATGACAAAGAGTGATTTTATTGAAAAAGTCACATGGATGCTGATGCTCCATTACAACGCCTTTATCATTCCTGTTTACGATGTTTGGTATGATGAAAATGGAAAAGAACAAAGAAACTACCGTGCGCTATATCCTGTACAGCCTGCAACGGTTGAATTTATCGAGGATGCAGCCGGAAAACTGTTTGTAAAAATGCGCTTTGCAAATACATATGAGACGACACTTCCTTATGATGATGTTATCCATCTGAAATATCGTTTTTCCGTAAATGAGTTTATGGGCGGTGATGAAACTGGAAATCCCGATTATTCTGCATTACTGAAAACTTTGCAGATAAACGAAGATCTTATGAATGGCGTTAGTGCTGCTGTGAGATCCAGCTTTGCAATTAATGGCGTTGTGAAATATCACACGATGATGGATGACGGGAAGACAGAAGCGGCTTTAAAAGAACTGGAAGAAAAGCTGCTTCATAGTAAGAGTGGCTTTCTCCCTATAGACTTGAAAGCTGAGTTTATTCCAATCAAAAAAGATGTAAAATTAGTCGATGCTGATACTCTTAAATTTTTAGATGAAAAAATTCTAAGGTATTTCGGTGTGCCTCTTGCGATTCTTACAGGTGACTATACTCCTGCGCAATATGAAGCATTTTATCAAAAAACTTTAGAGCCGATCATTATAAGCTGGTCTGATGAATTTTCAAGAGTTTTATTTAGTGATAGAGAAAGATCATTTGGAAACAAAATCAGATTTTTCCCGAAAGATCTGATTTTCATGAGCGTAGATCAAACCTTGGAAATGGTACGCTTGCTTGGCGACAGCGGAAGCTTGTATGAGAATGAAAAGCGAGTGGCGTTTGGATTACATCCGCTGCCTGAACTTGTGGGGAAGCGAATGCAGTCACTTAACTATGTTGATGTAGCTATTGCCGATAAATATCAAATTGGCAAGAGCGGCGAAGATGAAAACAAAGGGGGTGTGGAAGATGAATGAACTGATAAGGCGTAATTATTCTTTTGAGATCAGAGCTGAAGAAAACGAATCCGGCAGCGTTATAGTAGGCAGACCTATTGTGTACGACAGCAAGACAGATCTTGGTTGGTTCGATGAAGTTATTGATCGTGGAGCGTTAGATAACGCTGATCTGACTGATGTAAGATTTTTGGTCAATCACGATCTCAGCAAAATTCCACTTGCAAGGTCGCGGAAGAATACAAAAAATTCTACAATGCAGCTTACTGTTGATAATGACGGCATGAGCATCAGAGTTAATCTCGATACAGAAAACAATTCCGAGGCGAGAAGTCTTTACAGTGCGGTAAAGCGTGGAGACATTACAGGAATGTCGTTCATGTTCGGTATCAGTGACGAGGAATGGGAAAAACTCGAATCAGATCATCCAACAAGGCATATCCGTGCCATAAGTATAGTTGCGGAAGTAAGTGCAGTTACGTTTCCGGCGTATGAAAGCACTGAAATAAATGCAAGAGATAAGAATGCACTCCAAAATGCACGGTCGGCGGTGGAGACTGCAAGACGATCTCAGCAAACATCGGTGAACACTGATGAATTAGAACTTTTAAAACTTAAAGCAAAAATTTTAGGAGGTATGTAACAATGGGAAGAAAAAAGATTCTTGAAAAAAGAATTGCCAGACTGCGTAAAAAGAGGTCTGAGCTTACAGCAAGAGTAATGACATCTCAGGATCTGGCTGAGGCAAGAAGCATAAATGAGCAGCTTGATGACGTAAACGCAGAGATCGAAGAAGCTCAGGAGGAACTTGATGCTATTTCTGCTGATGATTCTGATGGTGATACTACGCCAAATTTAAGTGACGATGGAGAAAAGCGGCAGCAAAATCCGCTGAATGTAGAAACAAGGGGCGGCAATCCGTTGGCAGCTTATCGAATGCTCGCTTGTACTGGTACAAGCGAGCATAGGGAAAATGTACCGCCATATGCAAGCATGGAGTATCGTCAGGCATTTATGGCATATGTACAGAGAGGTACGCCGATTCCTGCCGATATCGTCACAAGAGCCGGCGGCGACAAGGGTACGACTGTAACTACTGATATTGGCGCTATCATTCCTGAAACGATCATGAATGAGTTTATCAAGGACGTTTCAAAGGTATACGGTCAGATCTATTCAAAGGTTCGTAAGCTGAATGTTAAGGGCGGCGTAAAGTTCCCGATTAGTAAGCTAAAGGCTAATTTCAAGTGGATTACTGAGACTACTGTTTCTGATAAGCAGAAAGCCGGAGACATTAAGGATTTTATCACATTTGAATACAATATCGGAGAGATACGTGTAGCTGAAACACTTCTTGCACAAGTAGTTTCGCTGCCTCTCTTTGAATCTGAGATAACAAGGATAATGGTAGAAGCGTATGTAGAAATGATGGATAAGGTCATTATTTCGGGAACAGGTTCTGGACAGCCTCTCGGCATCACCAAAGACCCACGTGTAACTGGCAATACATCCAATATCATCGAAATGACAGAGGCAGAATTCAGTGATTGGACGGCTTGGAGAAAGAAGCTTTTTGCAAAAGTTCCTCTCTCAAAACGTGGTCAGGGAGAATTTCTTTTCCCGGCATCTACGGTTGAAAGCTATCTGCTTACAATGAAAGATGCTAATGACCGTCCGCTTTTCCGTGAGGCAACCGATCTTAGCATGGGCAATACGGCTGGTTCTTTCTTCGGACGTACTACAGATCTGGTTGAACCTGATGTGATCGCAGATTTTGCCACCGCTGCTGCTGGCGATGTTGTCGGTATTTTCTGGGTGCCGAACGATTACGCAATTAACACTAATCTCCAGTTTGGTATGAAGCGCTGGTTTGACGATGATACCAACGAATGGATAAACAAAGGATTGACAATTGTTGACGGTAAGATCCTTGATGTTTCAGGCTGTTATTTGATCAAAAAGAAAGCAGCTTCAAAAACATAATAACCTTTTATTTAAAAAAGGAGGTGGTTGATGTGTAGAAATTTTAGGGGTCTTAAAACGGTATATTGAGTTTGCGAAAAGTAAAAAAATTAAAAAGTAAAAAATCAGGAGGTATTATTTATGGAATACGCAAGCAAAGGTGTAGCAAACGCAGGATTGGCAACAGGAATTATCGGAAGTGCTCTGGGACTTCTCAATGGTGGATTGGGCAATAATCTTATGGGCTACGGAAATCGTATGGTCGCTAACGGAAATTACATGGGTGAATGTTGCTCTGAAAACACTATGGTTTCAAGATATGAACTTGAACAGGAAAGAAAGATCAGTCAGCTTCAGTCTGAAAAAGATATGCTTCTTTCTGATCAAAGGACTGACGGCAAAATCCTTGAACTCTATCAGTACATGGAACAGCAGTTTACCAAAGACCGTGAAAACGTTTCTGCGAGATTTACTGAAACTGGCAGAACGATTGCAGATCTTGCTGCTAATCAGGCTGTTATTAATCAGCGTGTAACTGACAATCTGTCATTCGTAGATTCTAAGATCGACAATTCCGTTGCCGCCCTCTACAAGGAGATCGAGTGTAAAACTCTTCCTCTTGAGAAGAAAATACCGCTTACCAGCATTTGTCCTCAGCCTATGCAGAGATACAATAGCTGGGTAGCACCTACTGAAACCGCACCAACAACTCCGACTACAACTGGCTAAAATACGTAATTAAAAAGCTGAGAGGATAAGTCCTCTTTTCCTCTCAGCATTAAATTAGGAGGATAAAAAATGCAAGTAACAAAGCAGCAGATCGTAAATGGTATTGTTAAGTATTCCAAAAATGAAATGATACCTAAAATTTCAGATAAAGCATTTAAAATGATCGTAAGTGCTGCAACTACTATGATAGAGCTTCATCCGGAAGTTATAACCAAATATCTTGATAATACAATGGTTTCTGCAATATTTATGGAAAACGATGGTTTTTATGATGTTGATATGATGGATGAAATACTTGAAAAGACATTGGAAGAATATGGAGATTTTTCAATCAAAATTCCCGGGATAAAATTCATTTCACCAGAGGAAAAGGAGCTTAACTTTGCAGCGACAGACGTTAAGAGATTGAAAGCATATATTGTAGGTGATATGTAATGGATAGAGATGAAATTCTCAAACAGCTTACAAGCACAGTAAAAGAAGAACTGTGTGATGTAACTAAGTACATTGAAATATCAAAAGTTGTGAATAACGATGGATATTCTCAGATTTTCAGAGATATTGCACACGAAGAATACAGCCACGCTAAACATATAAGAGATATCATGATTGATATGGGTATGGATTTGAAAGATCATGATGAAATGAACGTCCATTTCATGAAAGCTAAAGATATGCTGTAAGGAGGAATCACGTATGACCGATGAAGAACTGTTACAGAAAGTAAAAGTAGGCTTGGGTATCACAGGTACATATCAGGATGAAGCACTGAAGATCTATATAGAAGATGTAAAAGGATTCCTTGTCGAAGCAGGCGTACAGAGCGAAATTGTAAACAGTTCTGATTCAGTAGGCGTGATCGTTCGGGGTGTATCTGATTTGTGGAATTATGGCATGGGAACAGCAGAATTTTCACAATATTTCATGCAGCGTGCAGCGCAGCTTAGTTATAAGAAAGCAGATTTGGAGTGATAAGATGGCCAATTACAGACCGAGCGCACCTTTTACCGTTCCTATGTTTTTATTTGCTCCAACAACAGAGACAGAGATAGTAAAAGGAGTTCCCAAAAAGATATATTCGGAAAGCGGCGATCTGATCTACTGCTCTTTCCGTACATTTGGCGGTACAGAAAACAAATCAAATGGTGTTCTTGTCGTTGAAGATACAGCTGTCATTGAAACATGGTACAGACCAGATATTAAGTCAGACTGCATTTTGAAAAATGAAAATGGCGATCAATATGAGATCTTAGGCACTCCTGAAAATATCAATATGAGAAATCAGATCATGAAGTTTAAGATCAGAAAGATCTCAGGTGGTGTGTGATGGGACGAAATAAAATCGGCTTGCAATTTGAAGGCTGGAAGGAGCTTTTAAGTGGAATCGAAAAAGCATCTGGCGAGTCAGCTCTAAAAGAGGCGGCAAGCGATGCACTGAAAGCTTCAAAAAACATAGTAAACGAAAAAGTAAAAAATGCTCTATCAAAATCAAATTTACCAGCGAAAGGTAGATATAGCAGAGAACCACACCTAATAAGTTTTTTGGACACAGATTCTAATGTTGAGTGGAGTGGATATACCGGAGAAATCAATATCGGTTTTGAGATGGATGGGGAAGGAATTATATCGGTTTTTTTGATGTATGGAACGCCTAAGATGAATCCAGTAAAAGGATTAAAGGCTGCATTTTATGGCAAAAAAACAAAAAAAGAAGTCGCAGAAATCCAAAAAGAAGCCATCAACAAATATATACAGCGAAATTTGGGAGGGTGATATATGGAAGACTTGCTGATTAAAATTCTATCAGAATTCGGCTATCCTGTTCGCCGTCAAGGCAGTTCTTTAGATACAGAAAAATATCCCGACCATTTTTTTACATTTTGGAATACGTCAGCTGATGGAGACGGATTTTATGATAACAAAGAACATTTTATAACATACGAATATGATGTGAATTTCTATTCCGTTGACCCGGAAAAGATATACACTGTTTTAAGAGAAGCAAAAAAACGATTACGCAGCCGTGGTTTTGAATCGTGGGGCGATGCTCATGATGTTGGCAGTGATGAACCCACACATAGCGGAAGAGGAATCACGGTTTCATATTTAAAGGAGGAATAATTTATGCCGGGAAATAATGCGTCAAGCATTTTCGAGTTTCGAGGTATTAAAGATCTGTATTTCGCAGAAGTGCTTAAAGACGATGAATCAGAGTACAAAACAAGTACACCAAAAAGACTTAGCTATACAGCATCAATAGCTAAGGAAGTTGAAACATCAAGTGAAACAAAATTTTATGATAACCAGCCAATGATCGTTATTAATACAAAAGGTGCTGAGACATTTACACTTACAGTAGCACCGCCAGCCCTTGGAATTCTGGCTGAAATTACAGGACAAGCATTTGACCCAAGTCTTGGTATGATGATCGAGGGTGAGATCAAGCCGAAAATGTTCGCTATCGGCTATAAGGCTAAGGGTACAGACGGCTTTTGGCGTTTTGTGTGGAAGTACAAGGGACAGTTTGCAGTGCCGTCTGAAACAGTAAACACTGAATCAAATTCCATTGACACTAACAATACTGAGCTTACATATACCGCCGTATCTACCGTTCACAAGTTTGCATATACGGATGCCGTTAATTCATCATCAAGTACGCCAACTACAAAGACTGCTTCTGGCGTAGTCGTAGACGAGCGTTATGGACAAATGACGGAAGATCTAAAAACTGATTGGTGTACGGAAGTACAGACACCTGAAAAGGTAAAGGCTGCGATAAACGGAGCAGCGTAAATTGAGATCGGAGGGCATTGATTATGGAATTGACACTGAATATTTACAAAAATAACAAGGAGATCGAAAAGACTTATAAGGCTTCTGAATTTGATCTTATGTGGGGGACAATGGAAGATCTATTAAGTGCAGTCGGCGTTGATGGATTAGACAATCTGAATGATACTGCTGCATTGAGTAAGATCATATCGGCTCTGCTGCCGCAAGTAAAGCCACTGCTGAAGCAGATCTTCGATGGAGTGACTGACTCTGAGATCAGGCGTACAAAAGCAAAAGAGCTTGTGCCAATTTTTATAGAAGCGTTTACTTACGCATTTTCTGAACTCGGCGTATTGTCGAATAAGTCGGGAAACTGATAGAGGGTGGAGAGAGTCCACCCTTATATGTAAATTTTTTTAATATGACAGTTGCATTATGTGATAGATTTTCAGCTCTTGATCCTATAAAACTCAGGCTTTATCCAATGCATGAAGTTATTTTACTTATGGACAGGACTATTGATTATTCACAACGCAAAAATCAAGAACAGAAACCAAAAAGAATAATGCGTCCTGCTCCAGACACATGGTTTTAAGGCGGTGAATTTATGGCAAAAAAGACAACCGAAACTACTACAAAATTTAAAGTTGACATATCAGAGTTAAAAAGTGAATTGAAGCAAGCCAATAGAGCGATCATGCTGACAAACTCTGAGTTTAAAAATTCTGTTGCCGGTATGGATAATTGGCGGAATTCTGCTGACGGCATAAGCGCAAAAATCGCTCAATTAGCAAGTGTAAATGTAAATTATCAGAAAATCCTTGAAGACGTTTCAAAGCGTTATGATGATGTTGTAAAAGCTGAGGGTGAGGAATCTGAGAGCGCACAAAATCTTAAAATAAGGATGAATGGCTTAGAAGCGGCTATCAAGGGTAATGAAGCTGCTATTGATAAATATAAAAATAGTCTTAGCAAGGTAACAAACGAAAGCAAAGGTATAACAACTAATATTTCAGAGCAGAAAAAGAAGTTATCCGAATTAAAAACCGCCTATATTGATGCTAATGCAAAATATGGGGAACACTCTAATGAAGCAGAATCTTTAAAGCAGAAGATAAAAGAACTTTCTGCGGAAATTGCCAAAGAAGAAGAAACTATAAAAGAAGCATCTGAAGCAGCGGACAGTTTTGACCAAAGTATGAAAAAGGTCGATACAAAAGTATCTGAAAGCAAAAAACAATTTTCAGAGCTTGCTTCTACTTTGCGAAAAGGTCTTGTAAATGGTGCAAAAGCAGCAATCAGCGCTTTTGAAAAATATGTTGCAACTGCTGTAACTGCCGGAACTGCTCTTGCCACAGCCGGATTAAAAACATATTCAAGTTTTGAATCTTCCATGTCACAAGTACAAGCAACTATGGGAATTACCTCTGATGCAATGTCAGAGCTTAATGGCAAAACTGTAAATACCATGGAAGCTCTTAGCGATCTGGCAACGCAGATGGGTGCAGAGACTTCTTTTTCTGCTGTGGAATGTGCGGATGCACTGAATTATCTGGCACTTGCCGGATACAATACGCAGGAAATATATGACACGCTTCCAACCGTTTTAAATCTGGCGGCAGCCGGTAATATAGATCTTGCGTCTGCATCAGATATGGTCACAGATGCTATGTCTGCCCTCGGCATGAAAACAGAGGATGCCGATATTATGGTAGATCAGATGGCAAAAACAGCATCCAGTACCAATACTTCTGTTTCAGAGCTTGGCGATGCTATTTTGACTATCGGTGCAACTGCAAAAACCATTAAAGGCGGAACAGCTGAATTAAACACTGCGCTTGGTATACTTGC
>CAMWPG010000068.1 GCA_947176075.1 uncultured Ruminococcus sp.
ATATTAAATAGTATAACTGCTAACAATATAGATTTTGACGTAATGTGAAAGGACTTTTATCATGAAAGGATTTATATGCATTATAATTTCAGTAGCTATTGCAATATGCACCTGTAATTTTAGCTCAGTGATAGCATCCGGTGCAGAAGATTGGGATGGTTCAGCTGATATAAGCTGGTATAATGAAACCGATTCCGAATTTACATTGAACACTCCATGTCAGCTTGCCGGACTTTCTAAGCTTGTAAATGAAGAAAATGATAGCTTTGCAAATAAGACAATATATCTTGGAGCAGATATTGAATTTTATACTAATTCAGACGCTGCCGAATGGTCAAAAGGAAAAAATATTCCAAAACAAATCTGGCAGCCTATCGGCATTCTTTACGAAACTCCGTTTAAGGGAATTTTTGATGGCTGTGGGTATACTATTTCAGGGGTATATTCTTTGGAGAATGAAAATATAGCCGGTCTGTTCGGATGCATCGGCAGTAATTCTGAGGTTAAAAACCTTACTCTTAACAATAGCTATATATATTCTATGAATAAATATTCAGGCGGTATTTGCGCATATAATCACTACGCTGATATTTCAAATTGCCATAGCAGTGCTATAATATGTTCAGATTATTATATAGCCGGCGGCATTGCAGGCGTTAATTTAGGAGGAAATATCCAAAGCTGTGCTAATACAGGCTCTGTTGCAGGCGGCATAGGCTCCGGCGGTATTACAGGAGAATGTATATTCGGTGTATTAAGCAGCTGCTATAATTCTGGAAGAGCCGGAAGCGCTACTACAGCCGGCGGTATATCCGGATACATAAACAGCTGTACTATAAATAATACATATAATATCGGAGAGGTATCCGGTATGAGCATTGCAGGTGGAATTGCTGGTGCAGTCCAGGAAAGCAGCAGTATAAATAACAGTTATAATATAGGAAAAGTGATATCTGAAAACGGCGTGAGCTGCGGTATCGTCGGTGAACAGGGAGCTGTATGCAGCAGCTGCTATTATTTAAACAGAACAACTGATAATGACAATTCAGAAAGCTCAGAGTGTATTTCAGATGAAACGCTCAAAGGTGAGCTTGCATCAATGCTGGGAGAGGCATTTGTAAGCGGCGAAAATCACCCGATTCTTGCATGGCAGAAAAAAACTGATAACCCTGATGTAACAACGACATCGACTTCTGTAACTACAACATCGTCCGCCGCAACAACAACGGTTTCAACAAATACTTCAACAACATCAAAAACATCTATATCTACATTATCAACCACTGCTAAAACTACTGCTTCAAGCAGCAATTCTTCTTCTGCTTCAACATCAGCGAAAGCAATAAAAATATGGTCTGTAAATAATGTCACAGAGCTTACTGGAATTGGCTCAACGGTGCAGCTTTTGATAGATGGAAACTCATCTGTTCCGCAGTGGGCAACTTTGGATAAGAATGTGGCTGTAGTTGATGAAAACGGTCTTGTTACAGCTACAGGTGAAGGCAAGGTCATTATAGTTGCAACAGTGGGCGGAGTAGCAGTGACCAAGGAGCTTACAGTAAAGGAAAGTGCTGTATCGTCGGCAACGACTACAACTGTTACAACAACAACCACTACTGCAACAACGACAACAACTACTATGATAAGTGCATATTCCCTTGGTGACTGCGACGGCAACAGAAAGATAGATATAGCCGATGCAACACAGGTTCTTACATATTACGCAAAAAATGCAGCTGGGATAACCGCTGCTTTCAACAAGGATGACAAGCTGAATATGCTTGCCTTTTATGCAGCAGATACAACTCGTGACGGAAGCATAGGCATTGAGGATGCCACTCTTATTCTCCGCAATTATTCCCGTGCAGCAGTAGGATTAACACTTGACTGGAACATTAAATAACTTTATATAAAATAAAAAGCTTTTTGCAAAGCTGCCTTTAAAAGGGCAGTGCAAAAAGCTTTTATTATTTATTTTGATTTGTCTGTAATTTCAGTCTGTTCCTTTTTACTGAATATAACATTAAGCGTAATAGTAATAACTCCTAATGCTATGTAGAGTATCGATCTTATCATCACTCGCCATATGCCTGTATCAAGGAGATCAGTAACTGCTGTAAATATTATAGGATCTTTAACCGCAAAGCTGCTGACTGCATTTGTAAACAGCAGATATATACAAGGAATCGCTGTAAGTGCTCCTCCGCAGAAAAATCCTGTTCCAGCCCAGTAAAGTCTTCTCCAGTTTCTGTTGCGTTCAATGAAAGCAAGCAATACAACAAGAAGCATAGATACACCGAACAAGCACCAGTTGATGATTCCAATAATAGGCGTAAATTTACGCAATTTGTCAAGATAGCCATTATCCCGCAGCGTATTCATATAAAATGCATCCATACGCTGTTCTATAGTACTCTTGGCATTTTCTATGGTTTCACTCAGCTTTTTATCAAAAGCTTCATCCGGCTTATAATCAATAGATTCAGCATATTCATTGAAGAACGTGGTTATACTTTCTTCCAGTGCAGTGAAATTTGTCAGATAATCAGTATACGTACCGTCAATATAATCCAAATAAATTTCAGTACGTTTGCACATTTCTTTTTCAAGCCATTCCGTACTTATAGCGTCCATATAGACTTCTGTCGGAATTGCTGTTGTATTATACTGCTTTTTAAAGTCATCTTCAATAGCGGAATATGCCTTATCAGCAAGCTTTTCGTCACGTATAATATTCGTATATATCCCAGGAAGACTCAGCATAGAATCCGCTGCTGATGATAGTATATGTCCTGCAATACAGAAAGACAGCAATACTGTAAAAATTATCCTGCTTATAGTATATCCTTTGCTCATTACTCTGCCTCCTTCTGATTATAATAAATCATTTCCACAGGCTTACATACAACGCCTATGCGCTTTTCAGAAGAGCCGAATACCTGCATTTCACAGGTATAGAGTGTAAGCTTTTCTTCCTTTGCAGGCAAAACGTATTTCTTGTCACTTGCTCTGAACTCTATAAGCTCTGAGACTTCATAGGTAAAACGTCCGTACTGAGTATATAGAGTGACTTTATCGCCGACCACTGCCTTATCCAGCTCATTGAAGAATGTATTCACATGAGCATCTATAACGACATTGCCGCCTGATCCCGCCGCAGTTGATGAGGTGCTCTGTACAGCACCAAGCTCCAGAAGCTCTGCATTGCTGCCCCAATAAACCGGAACGTAAAGACCTATTGATTCTATTTCAAGTGCAGCGTACTGCTCGCCGAATTTTGGTATGACTACCTCTCCGTCTGAGTATGTTTCGCCGTCATATTCTTTACTGATCTCAGCATTTACTATCTCAAGACTGCTGCTGCCTGATGTTTTCATATCATCCATAAAGGCTATTTTGGTAAATGTCGAAATCTTTTCATATGGTCTTATAAGAACAGGGATCGCAATTGCTATACATAATATAAGTACGAGCAAAGGCATAAGGATTAAAGAAGTCCTACTCATATATTGCTCTTTATCCGTTCCTGACTGTTTAGTATTTTTACTTTTGTTCATATATGCTTATTACTCTCCGTTTTTCCTTGATCTGGTCACAATTGCAATACCGCCTACAGATAAAAGCAGCATTGCTCCTGAAATCACAATCGGAACTGTATAGGAATGTCCTGTAGGGTCAACAGTTACACTCATAGATGTAACATTTATAAGCTTTCCATTTTCATCAACAGCGCTTACGACCAGATTATCTCCTGAAAGCTCGTCTATATTGAAATTGATTCCAAACTCCTTTCCTACGTCCATAAAATTGGCAAGAAGCTCCGCCTTATCCTCTGCACTCAGAAGCTTCAGTACGCTGTTACGCTCACTGGGTGTCATGGAGCTTATAAAATCCTGTCTTTCTTTATCGGACATAGAATTTAAGTAGTTTTTCTTATCCTCAAGAGATGCACTTATAAACTTATTATCAGATGGACGCTGCGTAGTAACTGTCGTGGTAGTTGATGTACCAGTATTTGTATCTGTTGCAGCTGTGGTTGTTGAAATAGTAGGCGATTTTATACCGTATTGATCTTCAATTTTCTTCGCTGCCTCTTCATCATACTGATGTATCATAGAAATAGCCTTATCACATTGTTCAGAGGTATAGTCTCCGCCTGAATATGTGTTGATAGCCTGCTGTACCATCCAATCCGGCCAGCCTGCAGCATAAGCTGCAGCTATAACATCTCCTACAGAAGTTGCAGAAGCCGTCATATTGCCGCACACCGGAAATGCAGTCAAAGCCGCAGCAGCAAATACTGCTGCTATTTTTTTCATTGTTTTAGTATTTTTCATAAAATTACAATCCTTTCCCGCAAAAGCGATTTTGCCGCCTGTTTAAGACAGCTTGTAAAAGCCTTCTGATTATTATTATAACTCACTTCTCAGAAAATTGCAAGCGTTTACATATATTTACACTTATCTTTCACATAACTCAAAGTCGATATTGCCGCTGTTTACATCTGTTTTTACGCACCTCACACGTACAGGATTTCCAAGTCTGTATTCTCTGTCTCCAAATGCTTCTCTGAATGAAATATTTTCATCATTATACCACTCTGCGTCATCAGGAAGATTTCTCACATGAACCATCCCTTCAATTGAATCAGGCAGCTGTACATAAAAACCAAAATCGCTTATGCCCGAAACGATACCCTCAAAATCTTCTCCTAAATGCTGCTGCATATATTCTGCTTTATAGCAGTTTTCACAGTCACGTTCAAGCATTATAGCTCTTACCTCAGCGTTACTTGAAGATTCAGCAGCTTCTGTAACGAATGCCTTATATCTCTTGTTTACCTTTTCAGAATTTCTGCACTCACAATAATAGCTCATTATGCGGTGAATTGCAAGATCGGGATATCGGCGTATAGGAGATGTGAAATGAGAATAATCTTTAAGGGCAAGTCCGAAATGTCCTATAGGCTGAGTATCATACTTTGCCTTTGCCATAGAACGAAGCACCATTATATTTATTACAGGATATGCAGGCGTATCCTTTGCATTTTTCAATATCTGCGCCAGATGCATAGGCTTTACAGCTGAAAAATCAGGAACATTCACACCCAAACGCAGCAGCACCTGCTCCAGATTTTCTATTTTCTCCATAGAAGGTTTCTCGTGTACTCTATACACAAACGGAAGTTTATTATCCGCAGCAAATTTAGCAGCCGCCTCATTTGCAAGCAGCATCATCTCTTCAATGATGCATTCGCTCTTTCCTCTGAGTCTCGGCTTTACATCTATGCAAATACCATTTTCATCAAGCACAAGCTCACTTTCCGTTGTTTCAATCTCCGGCGCTCCTCTGCGTTCTCTTTCACAAATTCTCACATCACAAAGCTCATTCATAACAGGGATCATATCTATTACCTCTGCATATTTGAGCTTTAAAAATTCATCTGCACTGCCGTCGAGTATCTTGTTTACTTCCTTATAAACACCCTTTACACGAGAACGAATTATTGTCTTTTTAAAATCATATTTTATAATTTCACCACGCTCATCAAGCTCCATAAGTGCCGAAAATGCAAATCTTTCTTCCTGTGGATTCAGCGAGCAAATGCCGTTTGAAAGCTCCGCAGGCAGCATAGGTATAACCTTATCAGCATAATAAACGCTCGTACCACGGCTTATGGCATCTATATCAAGCGGTGATTTTGGACGTACATAATGTGAGACATCTGCAATATGAACACCAAGTCTGTAGCCGTTTTCTGTTTTTTCAATAGAAACAGCATCGTCAAGATCCTTTGAATATGCGCTGTCTATTGTAAAAATAGCTTTATCTCTTAAATCAAGACGCTGCCGAAGTTCATCATCTGTTAATAATATTTTACGTGGAACATTTTGAGCCTCTTTTAGCGCTTCAAATGAAAATTCTTCTGTAACTCCGTGAAGAGTTATCATGGCCTTAGCGCACGAATTGGCAGTATCAGCACTTCCGAAGCTGAATATTACCCTTGCCATGTGCTCTACGTGTCTTTTTCCACGAATACATATCTCAGCTAGAACCTTGTCACCATCGCTGTAATCAACGCTCTGTCTGCGATTTATGCGTATCGGCGTTCTTGACATAGTATCAGGCAGCAGCCGAAGCTCTCCGTTATCAGAAATAATTTTTCCGGTAAGGCGGCTGTCAGCTTCTTCTATAATATCTATGACCTCGCCCTCAGGCTTACCGCTTCTTGACGGTATCTCTCTGTAAAGCACTCTGTCTCCTGGCATTGCACCAAGCAGGAATTTTCCGGGAATAAAAACATCGTCCGCTTCGTCAAATTCCGGACATACAAAGCCGAATGTACCGCTGAGCCTTACGACCTTAGCAGGATAAAACCCAAATATTCTTGAAAGACCAAATCCTTTTTTGTATGCACAGACATCACCTATACGCATAAGCTCTTTAAGTGCGGCATTATATGCAGCAGGATTCCCCTTGTTTATTTTGCATTTAGCTTCAAGCTCCTTTTTGCCAAGGCACTTAGCACCAGCCTTTTCCAGAGCCTTTAAAATTTTTCTTATATAGCTTTCGATCATTTCTTCAGAAAGCCTATTATTTTTCTCATTCATTTTCATTGTTTTTCTCCTTATTTATCACTATCTACAACTTAGCAGGATCTTGTTTTCTTTTCTTCTGCCAAGAGCAGAAAATCTTGAAACTATATCGCAAGTTTTTGCCCATTTATGGGCGGAAACTTGCGAAACTGGGATTCCAAAGGGCGTATCTGCCCTTTGGCAGGGGTCTAAGGGGACAGCGTCCCCTTGCTTAAGTTATATATAGTGCCTAATTTATGCAAAAAAATTCCTGTGAAACAGGTGAGCTGCATCACAGGAACCGTTTTCTTTATTTGTTTATCAGCGGCATTACAATATCCATAAACAGGATCATCATAAAGAATAAAACAGTCAGAACAGTAGTAATCTTCTTGAGTCTTGCTTCCTTAGTTCTGCCTCTGTTTTTGTCATAGAAAGAATCATTGCTTGCACCGGACAGAGCTGATGTAGCATTCTGCGGCTTCTGTTCCTGCATCAGGCAAATGACCGTTATAATCAGGCATACCAGAAGGATAGCTGCGCCGATAATGATTTCCAAGGTCGTCATTTTGTCTCCTCCTCCATTATTTAATATTCAAGCTTATTATATCACATAAAAACATTGATTGCAAGAGTTTTTTTAAAAAAGTTCCTTTATTTCTGTATTTTCATAGAAATATCAAAACATTTTACAGAATGAGTAAGTGCGCCAAGTGAAATTATATCAACTCCTGTCTCTGCGATACTGCGGATATTAGCCTCGGTAACATTTCCGGATGCCTCTAAAAGAGCTTGTCCGTTTGTAATTTCAACAGCCTTTTTCATATCCTCGCAGCTCATATTGTCAAGCATGATTATTTCAGTCTTAACATCAAGGGCTTCTCTCAGCTCTTCAAGATTTCTGACCTCAACTTCGATTTTAACCATATGACCTATCTTTTCACGGAGAGCATTCACCGCACCTGTGATGCTGCCGTATGCATCAATGTGATTATCCTTCAGCATTGCGCCGTCTGAGAGATTATAGCGATGATTTCTTCCGCCGCCTACAGTAACAGCATATTTCTGGAGCTGTCTGAGTCCCGGCAGAGTTTTTCTTGTGTCGGTGATCTTTGCATTTGTACCTTCTACTAAATCAACACAGCGGCGGGTTGCTGTTGCAATACCACTCATGTGCTGGAGAATGTTAAGGGCAGTACGTTCACCTTTAAGAAGTGTTTTGGTCTGACCGTTCATTCTTGCGATAATGTCGCCCTTCTTTACACGAGAGCCGTCATTAATAAGTATCTCCATCTCAAATTCTCCGCCTACAAGCTCAAAAACCCGCTTTGCAATAGAAATTCCGCAGAGAACACCGTCATCTTTGGCAACATAATAAGCCTGCGTTTTATGCTCATCACTCAGAAGATAATCCGAAGCTACATCAACATAGTGGATGTCCTCTTCAAGTGCTGTTGTTATGATTTTGTCAATATAAAAATTTTGAAGCAGCATAATTTTATATCTCTCCTTAAATTACTTCCTTTAAAATAAGATAGCCCACTTCAGCCAGAGAACGGGCTTCAATATAGTTGCTGTCGATTATGTAATTTTCAGTCATAAGTGTGCGGCGTATTTCACGAATGCGCTCAAATCCCTCAAGTATTTTTGTTGTATCAGGAATAACAAAGCAGCTTTCCTGCATAATATGACGTATTTCAGTGCGGAATCCTGCCGGCATCGGTACAGCATTTTCCTTTTCAGGGAACACAGCATTTTCAAATTCTGCCTTGCACTGCGGCAGTCTTTCAGCAATAGTTAGTGCTGCTTGATGCGAAAATACAAGTGCTTCGAGCAGGGAGTTGCTTGCCAGACGGTTGTTTCCGTGAACGCCTGTATGTGAGCATTCGCCGCAGGCAAAGAGATTGTGAACCGATGTCTCTGAATGCTGGTTTACATTTATTCCTCCCATAAGATAATGCTGACATGGATAGATCGGAATAGGTTCCTTTGTCATATCATAGCCCTGTTCAAGCACATGATCGTATATCATGGGGAAACGTCTCTTAATAAATTCAGAATCCTTATGAGAAATATCAAGGTAAAAATCGCAGCTTCCTGTACGTCTGCTTTCCAATACAATGGAATGTGATACCACATCACGTGGAGCAAGCTCCAGACGTTCATCGTAGAGATGCATGAATCTTTCTTTGTTACAATTCAGCAAATATGCACCCTCGCCGCGCACAGCCTCTGACACAAGGAGACATTCTCTTGTGTGATGATTATTGAACGCTGTAGGATGAAATTGTATAAGATGAAGACCTCGTATCTCAGCACCTATATCACTTGCCATTGCAATTCCGTCGCCTGTTGCAATTTTGCTGTTAGTGGTGAATTCATATATTCTGCCGATCCCGCCTGTTGCAAGCGTCATAAAATGGCAGTTAGCAGATGAAAGCTTTCCATTTGACAGCATCTGAACCGAAAATCCGGTGGATGTCTTTTTCAGATCCACCATCATTGTGTTTTCAAGAATGGTCACATTTGGAAGCACTTTTACTGCTTCTATAAGTGTACGAAGTATTTCAGCACCGGTAGAATCCTTATGGTGGAATATTCTGTGTCTGGAATGTCCGCCCTCAAGCGTACGATGAAGTCTGCCGTCCGGCAGTCTGTCAAAGTCTGCTCCAAGCTCCAGTATTTTTTCTATCTCAAATTTTGCATTGTCAACAAGAAGCTGTACAGCCTCGGAATTATTTTTAAATCCGCCAGCGATCAGCGTATCCTGCACATGAAGATCGGTCGAATCGTCCGTATCATCACCCGGCGGATGATATACGCCTGCAATGCCGCCCTGAGCTAAGGCAGAGTTACACAGCGTAAGCTCCTGTTTGCATAATATCAGAATTTTGCAGCTGCGAGGCAGGTTGAAAGCATTGTAAAGTCCGGCAGCACCGCATCCGGCAATTATAACATCATAGTTATTCTCCATTTTTGAGAACAGTCCTTTCAAAAGGCGCATAGGCGTCTGTTTTATTCTTGCATGCCATGATGGTATACTTATTCTATTAT
>CAMWPG010000069.1 GCA_947176075.1 uncultured Ruminococcus sp.
CCCTTATACATGGCATCGCTGTGTCTGTTTTTACCTTTTGTAGTAAAAAAATAAAATGTTCCTTCATTTTTGCTGAAAAAGTCTTTTAAACCATCATAATAGGTTATATCAAGTTTATCCCAATAGTCAAGTCCTGCACGCTTCAAATGCTTATCAGTAACAGTAAATCCCATTGGTTTTACCAAATGTAATGCAGCACCGGTTACTGCACAGGTTCTTGCAATATTTCCTGTATTTTGAGGAATCTGCGGTTCAACTAAAACAATGTTTAACTTTGTCATGTTGTTATTTTCCTTTGTATAAAAAATACTTGTTACCGCCATAATATTTTCGGAGGTGAAATAAAATGACAGTAAAATCAATGGTAAAAGGTGTGGGTCTTGGTGCAGCTGCTGGTACAGTTATCTATATAATGTCAAAGGCAACCTCCAGACAGAAGCACGATATCAAAAAGAACACGGGCAGAGCTATTAAAGCTGCTGGCTGTATTCTTGATGATATCACATCTATTATTATGTAATATAAGAGATCTGCGCAGCAAATCAGTGCTGCGCATTTTTTCTGTAACTCATATAGCTCTCCAGAATAATAGTTGCCGCAACTGCATCTACCACAGCCTTTCTTTTCTTGCCTCTTGTATTTGTAACATTTAGATAATTATGAGCAGATACAGTAGTGCATCTTTCATCCCAAAGTTCTACAGGAAGGCCTGTTATTTTTCTGAGACCTTCTGCAAAAGCACTACATTTCTCCGCACGTTCGCCTATTGTATTATTCATATTTTTTGGATATCCTACTATCAGAAGATCTGCCTTACGCATTCTTGCCTCAGCAGCGACTTTTTCCATACATAAATCAAAATTCTTTTCTGCAATGACTCCTGCCGGAGATGCAAGAAATTCGCTTTTATCACACACGGCAAGTCCAGTTCTTGAATCGCCGAAATCTACAGCCATTATTATCATATATTACCTTCACTTTTACCATGATTTCACAGAACCTATAATATCATTGATGTCAGAAATTCCTTTTTCGTTGAGCCAATCATTCATTTCATTAATAATACGTATTGGTGCATATGGATCGGTGAATATTGCTGCACCTATCTGTACGGCTTTAGCTCCTGCCATCATCATTTCAATTGCAGCTTTGCCTGAATCAATACCGCCCATTCCTATCACAGGTATAGATACAGCGTTTGCTGTTTGCCATACCATACGCACTGCGAGCGGAAATACCGCAGGACCTGACATACCACCGACATTATTTTTTAGAATTGGTCGTCCCGTATTGATATCAATACGCATACCCAAAAGAGTATTTATAAGTGAAACGCTGTCTGCACCTGCTGCTTCAACAGCCCTTGCTATTTCTGTTATATCAGTAACATTAGGAGATAGCTTGACGATAAGCGGTTTTTTTGTTGCTTTTCTTACGGCTGCTGTAATTGCTCCTGCCGATTCACAGTGAACACCGAACGCTGCGCCTCCCTTTTTTACATTAGGGCAAGAGATATTAAGTTCTATCATATGAACATCCGTAGAGTCAAGCTTCTCTGCAATAGAAACACATTCATCGACTGTAGAGCCTGCAATATTTGAAATTATGACCGTATCCTTAATGAGAAGATTTGGAAGCTCTTTGCTGATAAAAGCATCTATTCCCGGATTTTGCAAACCTACTGAATTTATCATGCCAGAAGGACACTCAGCTATTCTCGGCGAAAGGTTTCCTGGACGTTCTGCTATAGTTGTCCCCTTTGTTGCAATGCCGCCAAGTTTTGACAGATGGAAAAGCTCTTCATATTCTCTGCCGTAGCCAAATACTCCGGATGCAGGTATTACAGGATTTTTAAAATCAACGCCTGCTACATTAACAGATAAATTTGCCATTACCACTGTACCTCCTTAGATGAGAATACAGGACCGTTCTTACAAACGTGCCCCATAACATCCTTGCCTTCTTTTTTAAGCTTGCATGCACATACAAGACATGCACCTATTCCGCATCCCATACGCTCTTCAAGCGACACTTCGCAGTATACATCAGCTTCATCTGCAATAGCTGCTACAAATTTTAGCATAGGAATTGGACCGCAGGCATAAACTGCATCGATATTTCCATTTGCAAGCAACTCCTTCAGAGGCTCTGTGACGAGAGTTTTTCTTCCTGCTGTGCCGTCATCTGTACATAGAATAGATTCTGCACCTGTATTTTTGAATTCATTCTGCAAAATAACACATTCAGCATTTCTGAAACCTGAAATAACTGTTGCCTTATTGCTGTAGTATTTTGCAAGAGGAAGCATCGGAGGATTTCCTATACCGCCGCCGATAAGCACTACTTTTTTAGCGTCAGGCAACAGCGTGAATCCATGTCCCAACGGACCGAGTACATCAAGAGTTTCTCCCTTATTTTTATTCGCAATTCGCTGAGTTCCTTCTTGCTTCACTTCAAATACTATTGTGATAATGCCATTTTCCTTATCTATATCACATATGGATATAGGACGTCTAAGAGTCATGTTATCCGGCAGTATATGAACGAACTGCCCAGCCTTTGCTATAGAGGCAATGTCAGGACAAAGAATTTCAATACTGAAAATGTTCTTTCTCAAAATCTCTTTTTTTACAATAGGATATAATGATTTTTTATATTTCATAGCAAATTCCTCTTGATTTGTTATTTTGAAAGTCCAGTCACTCTTACAATATCTTCTCTCATTCGAAGGGCTTCTCTTCGTGCTGCATTTGCAAAGTCAGTTTCAGCACAGCCTTCTTTCTTATAAGCACACATGATAGCTCTTGAAGAATTTACAATAGCGCCAAGTCCATTTTCATCAAATGCACCTTTAAGACCTTCTGCTCCTCCGCCCTGTGCGCCGTATCCGGGAACTAAAAACATAGTATGCGGCAGTCTCTTCCTAAGCTCTGAAAGCTGTTCCGGGTATGTTGCACCAACAACTGCGCCTATGGCTGAGTATCCGTATTCCCCTATTGTATCATCTCCCCATTTTTCGCACATATCGCCCATAGCAGCATATATCGGAGTGCCATCTATACACTTATCCTGAAGTTCACCGCTTGATGGATTAGATGTCTTCGCCAGAACAAATATCCCTTTGTCGTTTTCCTTACATATTTTCAAAAGTGGAGCGATTCCGTCTGTACCAAGATAACCATTTACCGTAAGAGCATCTGAGCCAAACGGAGTAAATTTCTTGTCCCCTACTGCCACACTGCCAATATGAGCTGCGGCATATGCTTCCATAGTTGTGCCTATATCATTTCTTTTACCGTCTGTAATAACAAACATATCTTTAGACTGAGCATAGCTTATTGTTTCAGTAAGCACTCTTACGCCTTCCCATCCATACATCTCATAATAAGCAGCCTGCGGCTTTATTGCAGGAACGATGTCAAAAAGCGCATCAATGAGAGATTTATTAAATACAAGAATTGCTTCTGCGGCAGCTTTCAGTGTAACTCCGTGCTTTTCAAATGCCTTGTTTTTGATATATTCAGGCACATATTCAAGCTTTGGATCAAGACCTGCAACGGAAGGATTTTTTGTTTCAAAGATCTTTTTTATAAGTCTGTCAAATCACATAGTACATTCTCCTTAAAAATAATAATTATTTTATTTCCATAAAATTATAATCTGCATCTTTATAGCGTATCTCTCCATCAGATATCGTCATTATAGGTTTTCCTTTGAATTTCATTCCTTTAAACACAGCATTTTTTGCTTTGGAATGTAGTTTTTCAGGAATTACAGTCCACTGATAATTTGTATCTATTATGCAAATATTAGCTTTTTCTCCGACAGCTATTTTTACATTAGGCAGCGAAAGAATCTCTCGTGGTTTTTCAGACATAAGCCTTGCAATATCAGAAAGTGTAAGTTTTCTATCATGATAAAGTGTAAGAACAGCTGACAGAGATGTTTCCATTCCGATAACTCCATTCGGAGCACGTAGGAAGTCTGATTTTTCCTCTGGAGTATGCGGAGCATGATCTGTAACAATACAGTCGATAGTTCCATCGAGTATGCCTTCAAGAACAGCTTTTCTGTCGTCTTCTGTACGAAGAGGAGGATTCATACGATAATCTGCATCCATAGAAAGAACCTTTTCTTCTGTCATGAGAAAATAATGAGGACAAGTTTCACAGGTCACCTTAACTCCCATGGACTTTGCAAATCGTATCATTGCAACAGAGCCTTTTGTAGAAACATGGGCAATATGAATCGGGACATCTGCGCTGCTGGCTAATATCATTTCTCTTGCAGTAATATAATCCTCCGAAGCTCTGTCCATTCCCTGTACGCACAGTTTTTCTGAGATCTTTCCCTTATTGATTATACCGCCTTTTATAATATGAAGATCCTCACAGTGAGAGATCACCGGAATATTTTTTTCAGCTCCAAGTATCAATGCTTCACGCATAATTTCAGCATTCTGAACAGGTCTTCCGTCATCTGAAACAGCACATATCCCCGCTTCTTTTAGTGTGTCAAAATCACAGATATCCTCGCCTCTCAGTCCTTTTGTGATAGAACCTACAGGATATACATTTACACCTGTATATTTTGATTTGTCAATTATATAGCGGACTGTTTCAATATTGTCTATTACAGGATTTGTATTTGGCATTGCAGCCACTCCAGTAATACCTCCAGCAAGAGCCGCACTGCATCCGGTAATAATGTCTTCTTTTCTGGTGAAACCTGGATCCCTGAGATGTACGTGCATATCGAATAGTCCTGCAATTGCAGTAAGACCTGTACAGTCATATACAGTGTCGGCACACTTTCCTTCAAAAGATGTGATAATACCATTTTCAATAAGAATATTTCCGCTGAAGCATTCACTGCTGCTAACAACAGTAATATTTTTTAGAAGTACAGAATTCATAAATGCATCCCTCCTTGTACATTTTATAATACTTTAATTTTACCACATATATCAAGTCAAGTCAAGACAGTGCATTGCTTAGCTTACATAATTCTTCCATTGAAAGTGCTTCGATCCTAATGGTTTCAGATATTCCAAAAGTTCTAAATAACTCTGAAAGATCTCGCTTGTTATATCCCATTATTCCTGAAAGTGCATTAATAAGAGTTTTTCTTCTTTGTTGAAAACCAGTTCTTACTATTTTAAAGAATTGATTTTTGTCATTTACCTTTTCACGCCATTCTTCGCAAATACGTATTTGTATAACAGCTGAATCAACATTGGGCGCAGGAATAAAGCTGCCTCGTGATACTGAAAACAACTTCTCCACTGTTCCATAGAAATTTACAGCTACAGTTATAGCCCCTGCTTCTCTCGTGCCTACTTTCGCTTCAAGTTTATCAGCAACCTCTTTCTGTACCATTACAGTTATTGTGTCAATGTCAGCATTACTTTCAAGTAGATACATAAGTATGGGTGTTGTGATATAGTATGGAAGATTTGCGCATACTGCCCGTTTAAGTCCGCCAAATTCTCTGTTAAGAAGCTCGTTTAGGTCACACTTTAAAATATCACTATGGATTATATTTAAATTTTTATGTTCCCCTACCGTTTCAGCAAGTATTGGTAGCAACCTTTCATCTACCTCAACTGCACAAACACGCTCAGCACGTTTTGCCAACTCATGTGTAAGTACTCCCACACCTGTTCCGATTTCCAGTACGCCATAGCCGGGCATAGCATTTCCCATTTCTGCTATTTTAGGGCATATGGATGGATTTATAATGAAATTCTGTCCAAGCTTTTTAGAAAAATGAAAGCCGTGTCTTTCCATAATTTCTTTGACCAGATGTATATTTGTAAGATTGTCCATTTATTTCCTCCTAATTCAGAATATTACTCTTATCTCTTTGCCAAAATGTGTAGAGTAAATAAGACATTCGCTTACATCTTTGCCTGTTATTTGTCTGAGTGCAAGACTATATATGTATAGCTGCATTTTATATTTATCAGTAAGCTCTTTTTCACTGCTTGCAAAGTCAGTTTTATAATCAACCAATACAAAGCTGTTATTTTCAATAAATGCAAGGTCAATGATACCTTTTATCATACTGCCTGATTCTCTATATTCACATAGCATTTTCAAATCGTCATTATTTATATTTTTAGGTATGCCTATATCTGAAATACGTATCAAAAATTTTCTTTCACGATATATAATCGGTGATTTCTTTATACGATTATATAAATTGCTTTTGAAGAATGGCTTTATTTCTTTAATACGAACTGTTTTCATCTGCTCCTCAGTAATAAAGCCCGATTGCCATAAATTTTTTAGCTCTCCTTCCGGATCACACTCAGCTTTGGAAAATACGGCATACTGAAAAAACGAATGTACTGCTGTACCATGCTCTGCTCCTGTAAGCTCTTTTATTTCATTACATATGCATTGCGGTCTTTTTAAAGTAAGGCTTTCCGATGCATTGGCTTTAGAAATTGCGGATACGCTCATAAGTGAAATTCTGTTGATTTCTTTGGAATTATATTCAAAGTTTATATTTTCTTTAATATCTTTTATCACTTTTATAGATGGAGCTTCCATTGACTTGTCTGACGTAATGTGATCATCTTCTATTATATATTCATTTATATAATTTATTTTAAGTTCTGCAAAATCATTTTTTTTGTTTTTGATCTCAATAATTTCAGGAACAAGCTCATGCAGCTGATTATCTCCTCGGTAAATAAGGCTTATCCATATCCAGTCAGACATTGTATTTGCTTCTAATGCAAGACTTTTAGAGCGATTATCATCACTTGCAAGTAATTCTGCATATACAGAAAGCTTTTTCTTTTCAACATCACTATATCTCAGTGGAATAAACAACTTTTGCCTTGCTCTTGTAAGAGCTACATATAGCAAACGCATTTCCTCACTTCGTTGCTGTCTTTTCTTTTCTTTCTGTATAATAAGATGTGGAAGCGATTGATATTTTTCAAATGTATCAGGATTTTGAAGTCTCATTCCAGCCATATATAAATCAGTACAGCTTAGCTTTTTCATATTATCCTGCTCTGAAAAACTTGTATCTGTACGGCATATAAATACAAATGGAAATTCCAGACCTTTTGAACCATGCATCGTTTTGATAGAAACTGCAATATCTGAACTGTCAACAGAACTTGATTGCATTAAGTCTCTTCCTTTATCAAGCATATTATCAGCGTATCTTAAAAAACCTGATATTCCGCCCTGAGTATTCTCCTCATATGAGCGTACGTACATAAGAAGAAGATGCAGATTTGCACGTTTTTTTTCACCGTCTTTATAAAGCTGCATAACTGACATAAAATCTGTAGTTTCATATATCCTGCGTATAAGTTCCTCTAAAGAATAAAGAGTACTGTCCAATCTTAGTTCGTTTATTGTATCATGGAGATGTTTGCACTTTATAAGAAGCTCTTTATCTGAATGTCCTTTCTCAAGCATCAGACACATAGAAGAATATAATCTTAGATTTTTATTTGCAAGTCTTATTTTAGCAATATCATCTGCTGTAAATGAAAACATAGGGGACAGCATAACTGCTGCCATTGGCGTTTCAAGCAAAGGATTATCAATGATTCTAAGGAGATTAAGCATAATACTTATTTCCTTAGATCTAAGATATCCCGTTTCTTCTATACTTTTAACAGGAATACCGAATCTGCTAAGTGCTTTGGCATAAACTTTAGCAGGCTCTTTGTTTCGAAGAAGAATGCAAAAGTCATCGGCTCGGCAGGGACGCACACTGCCATCTTTTTCCATAACAGGATAGCATTCTTTTATCATGCGGCTTATCGTAGCCGCTGTATATTCAGAAGAAGGATCATTTTGTATATCGTCATTGATTGGAAGAATAGCAATCTCTGTTTCCTGTTGCTCAGTTGACATTTTATCATAACGATCTGCTCCTTTATAAAGCCATTCTTCTTCAGTATAGGATATCTCTCCGCAGCGTTCAGTCATTACAGTTGAAAAAAGAAAATTTACAAATGAAGTGACTTGACCACTGCTGCGAAAATTTTTGCTAAGCCTTATAAGCTTTAATGGATCATTAGAGTTTTCATCATATATCGCTGCCTCTTTTGATGCATTACTGAAATTACGTGGATTTGCATTTCTAAATTGATATATGCATTGCTTTACATCACCAACCATAAATATATTGTTGCCATATCTGAGTTTTCCAGTTGTTTTATCAACATTATTTTTTGATATAAGCTTAAATATATAGTCTTGCCTGTTGTTAGAATCCTGACATTCATCTATCATTATAAGTTCATAATACTTAGCTATCTCCAATGCTGTTTCAGATGGAGCTATATTTCCATTTTTATCTGTTTGTGAGAGAATTTTAAGAGCCAGTCTTTCACCATCATCAAAACTCAGAGCATTTTTTTCCACCTGAATTTTCCAAAGTATTTTGGACATATCATTTTCAAGCTCATAAAGCAACGGAAGTATTTTCATATGCTCTTTCATATCACTTTCAAAATACGGAAGCATTGTGGTTATTCTTTTAAGAATATCGCTAAGCTTTTCATCATACTGTAGCCTTAGAGTGCGCACTTCATCAAATTTTACAGTACTTTGGACATCTTTCTTGCGTATAGATGGATATCTGCGTCCTGTATGTCGCTCCATAATTTTAAGTGCATATTCACTTATGTATTTTTTGTCAGGGAAATGATCACTAAGAAGCCTACAAAGCATCGTAATAGCATCAAAATCGATTGTTACCCATTCAAGTACATTGTTATTTTCTTCGTATATATAAGCTGCTGAATTTACGGCATGCTCACATAGATGTTTTACAGACAGTGCTTCACGTCTTAGACTATCTATAAGATTTTGAAAATAAATATTTTGAGATTCAGGTTTACTGTATGATGCCAATGTATTTTCAAGCCATATACTTTTAAATGGTATTGAACCAAAAAAATCATGCATATCCTTAATTACTTCTTCTAATGGAATGTCAGATTTATTACAAAAAGCTTTCCAAAGAATTTTCATATCATCTTGTCTCTCTTTGTGCCATTGGCTTATCGCAATGTCTGTGGCACGTGATATAAGAATTTTTTGCTCAGAATCATCAAGAATTCTGAAATTAGAGGTTATCTCGCTATCATCTATATGTTCTCTTATCAAATTAAAGCAAAAAGCGTGTATAGTGGAAATATTTGCGCTTGGCAGAAGCATTTGCTGACGCCTGAGCCATGAATTTTCAGGATCTTTTGCCATAGCGCATTCAAGAGATGCCGAAAGTCTCTGTCTCATTTCAGCCGCAGCATCAACAGTAAATGTAACTACGATCATTTTTTCAACCGGAACAGGATTATTACTATCTGCAATTATATTTGTCAGTCTTTCAACAAGAACCGACGTTTTTCCGCTGCCGGCTGCTGCTGATACTATATAACCACTGCCTCGTGCGTTGATTGCAGTTTGTTGTTGAGATGTCCATGCCATATTATATTACTCCTTTTTATTATTCAAGCTCATTTATAACACGTTTTGAAAGTTCACTAATAGTTTCTTCAGGCTTTCGACATTTATGCTTATCTATATTTCCACATATATCCTTATAC
>CAMWPG010000070.1 GCA_947176075.1 uncultured Ruminococcus sp.
ATATAAGTGTTGACAAATTAAATATTATAAGTTATAATTAATTTATAGAATACGTCTTTTATCATATCATTCAAAGAGGTGAAAGGATATGGAATATCTGGTTCGTGAAAATGTTTCCGATATAAAGCTTGAGGTAAAATGCGGCAATGTAAGCATTACGAGGGGCGAAGGCTATACAGTAAAAATAAATGTACCTGATACTGCCGTAAATGGTATCAGAATATTCAGTCATAGCAGTACGCTTTTTATAAAATACATATTGCCGGTACCTATAGAAGTACAGCTATGTGTACCGAAAACGATTCATAATATAAATTTCACATCAGGAAGCTGCAAAGTCACTTTTGAGGATATTGAGCTTGACAATGTAATAGCCGATTCACGCAGTAATATAATTATGAAGAATGTTGTAATAGTTAAAAGCTGTCATCTTAATACAGAAAATTCATATATAAGGCTTATTGACAGTGATATAATCAGCATGAATATACAGCTGGTCGGAGGCTCGCTTGATTTTTGCAATACAGTTCTTCATGGGAATAATACGGCGTATGTTGTAAACAGCTCTGTAGGAGGATCATTGAAAGGTGCATTGGTAGATTACGTAATATCTGCCGGCAGCGGAATAGATCCGGATAATGTCATAGTAAACGATCATTTTTTATCTGAATTCCCAAACAGAAAGAACGTACAGAACTGCGCATGGCTGCTTTTGGCCGGCTCTTTGAGTGTTACATCAAGAATTAAGATATCCAAACCAAGATCTGGTATATATAATCCGATAATATGAAAATAGGCGAAGTGAATATAATAAAAATACTATCTACAACTTAAGAGCGATACTCATATAGAAATTTTTAGCCATAGTATTTTTGATTATAAGTCAAAAATATTATGGCGTTTCTATTGAAACATAACTCTTCTTGATGTATAATTTTAGTAAGATAAATCGGAATTTAAGCGCAACATGATAACTTTTTAGGAGGGTTTATATATGAGCTATTTTGTTTATAACAATAAACATATCTTTTATGACGAAATTGGCAGCGGAACACCTTTGCTTTTTCTTCACGGAAATACAGCGTCTTCAATTATGTATGCAGAGGTTTCAAAAAAATATAGCCAAAACTTCAAGGTAATACTTATCGACTTCCTGGGTCACGGCAAATCGGACAGATTAAATGAATTTCCCACAGATTTGTGGTTTTATGAGGCACAGCAGGTTATTGCTTTTCTAAAAGAAAAACAATATACAGACGTAAGCATAATAGGCAGTAGCGGTGGAGCTATTGTTGCTATTAACGTTGCTTTGGAAGCACCAGAGCTTGTAAGCAAAGTTATTGCCGATAGTTTTGAGGGCGAAAATGCAAATAAAGATTTTACCGTAAATCTTCTGAAAGACCGTGAAGAGGCTAAAGCGGATAGTAATGCAAGAGCGTTCTACGCATATATGAATGGTTCTGATTGGGAAAAGGTCGTGGACAACGATACCGCTGCTATTATAAGGCATAAAAATGAAACAGGTTGTTTTTTTCACAGACCATTGAACTTGTTGAAAGCCGACATTCTTCTGACAGGTAGCAAAGAAGATAAGTTCATGTATAGCTTGTCTGATAATTACTTTGAAAATGTTTACGGAGAAATGCTTAAAAAAATCGGACATGGCAAAATGTATCTGTTTGATACAGGTGACCACCCTGCTATGATTACAAACTTTGAAAAGTTTTATAACGTAAGTTTAGATTTTCTAATGCAATAAATTCTGATTTATGCGAATAAACAAATAATTAAAATAAGCCCGAAAGCAGTTGAAAAACTACTTCGGGCATTACTTCTATATACGTATTTGTCTTAGCAGGATCTTGTTTTCTTTTCTTCTGCCAAGAGCAGAAAGTCTTGAAATCATATCGCAAGTTTCTGCCCCTTCAGAGGCAGAAACTTGTGGCAATGGGATGCCAAAGGGCGTATTTGCCCTTTGGCAGTGGTTCAAAGGTACAGAGTCCCTTTGTTTAAGTTGTGGATAGTGATAATAAAAAAGGCTTTCAGCTGCACAAAACACGCAGCAGAAAGTCTTTTTATTATATTATATTTCATGATTATGCCGTCTTGAAACTTTGAGTCTGTTCATTGCCCTATTGAGTGCAGCCTGAGTGTGATAGTACTGCATGATGCCTTGTTTCTGCTCCATAAGTTCTTTTGCTCTTTCGGCAGCTTCTTCAGCACGTTTTACATCTATCTCATCAGGTAGTTCAATAGCATCGCCAAGTATGAGTACATAATCGCTTCTGACCTCGGCAAAGCCTTCACTTATAGCGCAGTATCTCCACTGACCATCTACCTTATATTTTATCTCGCCGGGTTCAATAACCGTTACCAATGTTTCGTGACCCGGAAGTATTCCCATAAGTCCGTCGCTTGCAGGATATACAAGGTGCTCGCATTCTCCCACATAAAACGGTCTGTCAGATGCCAGCAATTCCAGATGAAAGGTCTTAGCCATTATGCACCGACCTCCGTCTTAGCTCTTTCTATTACCTCGTCAATAGTTCCAGCCATAAAGAATGCACTTTCAGGATAATCGTCCATTTCGCCGTCGACGATCATTCTGAATCCCTTTACAGTCTCCTCAACAGGAACATATTTACCAGCCTGACCGGTAAACACCTCAGCTACATGGAATGGCTGAGACAGGAACTTCTGAACCTTTCTTGCTCTGTATACAGCAAGCTTATCTTCCTCGTCAAGTTCTTCCATACCAAGAATAGCAATGATATCCTGAAGCTCCTTATATCTCTGCAAAAGCTCCTGAACCTTTCTTGCAACTCTGTAATGTTCTTCGCCTACAACATCGGGTTCAAGGATTCTTGATGTAGATTCAAGCGGATCTACAGCCGGATAAATACCCTGTTCAACGATTTTTCTTGAAAGTACCGTAGTAGCGTCAAGATGTGCAAATGTAGTAGCCGGTGCAGGGTCTGTAAGGTCGTCAGCAGGGACATATACAGCCTGAACAGAGGTGATAGAACCATTCTTAGTAGAAGTGATTCTCTCCTGAAGTTCACCGAGTTCATTTGCAAGAGTAGGCTGATATCCAACCGCAGAAGGCATTCTTCCGAGAAGCGCAGAAACCTCTGAGCCAGCCTGAATATATCTGAAAATGTTGTCAATAAACAAAAGAACGTCCTGATGGCTTTCGTCACGGAAATATTCAGCCATTGTAAGACCGGTCTGAGCAACACGCATTCTTGATCCCGGCGGTTCATTCATCTGACCGAATACAAGAGCAGTTTTGCTGATAACGCCTGATTCCATCATTTCATGCCACAGGTCGTTACCCTCTCTTGAACGTTCTCCGACACCGGTGAATATGGAGTATCCGCCGTGTTCAGTAGCTACGTTTCTGATAAGCTCCTGAATAAGTACGGTTTTGCCAACGCCTGCGCCGCCGAAAAGACCAACCTTACCGCCCTTAGCATAAGGAGCAAGGAGATCGATTACTTTTATACCGGTTTCAAGCATTTCAATGACAGGACTTTGTTCACGAAATGACGGAGCCTCTCTATGTATCTCCCATCTCATATCAGTCTGAACCGGACCTTTATTATCAATAGTCTCACCCAGAACGTTGAACATTCTGCCCAGTGTAGCCGAACCTACCGGAACTTTTATAGGACCTCCTGTATTGATGACCTTCATGCCTTTTGTAAATCCGTCAGTTGACGAAAGGCATATGCAGCGAACAATACCATTTCCCATATGCTGAGTAGCTTCCATAACGCAGTCTTTGCCGTCATGATCGATGACAAGTGCATCACGAATCATAGGCATATGACCTGATTCAAATTCTACATCTACAACAGGGCCGAGTACCTGTACTATTTTACCCTTATCCATTAGAAATTACCTCCCGAAGATTGTGCCTCGCTTCCGCTGCAAATTTCAGTTATCTCCTGAGTAATGGCAGCCTGTCTTGCACGGTTATACTGTAGAGAAAGAGTATGCAGCATATCCTTGGCACTGGTAGTAGCTGAATCCATTGCACTCATACGAGCCTGCTGTTCTGAGCAGAAGGATTCAACCATTGCGCCGTAAATCAAGCCCTTCATGAAATTCGGGATAAGATGGCGCATAACGGCTTCAATATTAGGATAAAACTCTGCTTCATGGTGCTTAGTGATATCCTTATCGCTTTTTACGAAATGAGTAACGTCCAGCGGAAGTATCTGCTGAACACGCACCTCAAATTCAGAGGAGCTTTTCATATCGGTATAAACAACGTAAACGTCATCGACCTCGCCTTTCTGAAAACGCTCCATTATCTCCTCAGCAATACTTCTTGCACGGTAAAGGGTAGGATTTTGAGTTGTGTAGAAAAAGCTCTTATCAAGAGTAACATTTTCCTTTTTATCATGTCTCTGGAAGTACATTCTTCCCACCTGACCCATAACAGAAAGGTAATTCATACCTGTTTTACTTATCATAGACTCAGCTTTTTCTATAACATTGTGATTATATGCACCGCACATACCCTTATCTGCTGTTATTACGATAAGCAGCTTACTTCTATTTTCGGGAGGAATGTGTGTTCTCCTATCGAAAAATACAAGCTCATCTGCTTCATCCGGAACTCTCGAAAGTATACTTCTCATAGCGTACAGAAGCTTATCGAAGTATGGTTCTGTAGCATCCAGATCTTTCCTTGCCTTTTTAAGCTTTGATGAGGAGATGAGGTACATTGCATTTGTGATTTTTTTGATATCGCTTACGCTTTTTATACGCTCTTTGATCTCATGCATATTAGACATATCAGATCACCTGCTTTTTATATTCCGAGGTGATATCTATTATCTCGCGCAGCTGGCTTTCAGAAAGAGTACCCTCTGTCTGTATAGAATCTGCGAGCTGTTTATGATTTGCGGCAATATGGTTTATAAGATCTTTTCTGAACTGTTGGATATTTTTTACCGGCACATCGTCAAGACAGCCATTTGAAGCTGCTGCAAGAATAACAACTTGTTCCCAAAGCGGAATAGGATTATAGAGAGGCTGTTTTAAAAGCTCCATAAGCACATGACCGTGGTCAAGAAGAGCCTGAGTTGCAGGGTCGAGATCTGAACTGAACTGAGTGAAAACCTCCAGCTCTCTGAATTGTGCAAGATCGATACGCATCTTTCCTGAAACTTTTTTCATAGCCTTTGTCTGAGCAGCACCGCCTACACGGCTTACAGACAGACCGACATTTACAGCCGGACGCATACCAGCATTGAAAAGCTCAGATTCAAGGAATATCTGACCGTCTGTAATAGATATAACATTTGTAGGGATATATGCTGAAACATCTCCAGCCTGAGTTTCAATTATCGGCAGAGCAGTAATACTTCCGCCGCCGTGTGCCTCATCAAGACGGCATGAACGCTCAAGAAGTCTTGAATGGAGATAGAATACATCTCCGGGATAAGCTTCTCTTCCCGGCGGTCTGTGAAGCAGAAGTGACATTGTACGATACGCCACAGCGTGTTTTGAGAGATCATCGTATACAATGAGAACATCTTTTCCCTGATCCATGAAATACTCTGCAATAGCAGTACCGGAATACGGTGCAATATACTGTACAGGAGCAGGTTCACTTGCAGATGCAGACATAACAATAGTATAATCCATAGCACCATGCTTTTTGAGCATGGAAACCACCTTTGCAACTGTAGAAGACTTCTGACCAATAGCAACATATATACATATAACGTCTTTTCCACGCTGATTTATAATAGTATCCACAGCAATAGAAGTCTTGCCTGTCTGTCTGTCACCTATAATAAGCTCACGCTGACCTCTGCCTATGGGGAACATGGAATCTATAGAGAGAATGCCTGTCTGCATAGAAACAGAAACAGACTTTCTGTCTGCAACTCCTGCTGCCTCACGTTCTATAGGGTAGAAATCTTCAGCAATAATATTCGGACCGCCGTCGATAGCACTGCCCAGTGCGTTTACTACACGGCCTATAATACTTTCTGAAACGCCGATACCAGCACGTTTTTTTGTACGCACGACTTGAGAGCCTTCTGTGATCCCGCGATCACTTCCCAGCATAACGACGCCTACAGTTTTAGTTTCAATATTCTGTACGATACCACGAGTGCCGTTGTCAAACTCCACAAGCTCGCCGTACATAACTCTCTGGAGACCAAATACAGTAGCAATACCGTCGCCTACACGAACGACTGTACCTGTTTCCATAAGTGCCGACTTGCGGTCAAAATCCGCAATTTCACTTTTCAGCACAGAAATAATTTCACTGGCATTCATTGCCATTGATGTCACCTCCGCATAAGATTTCGCCGCATTTGTGCTATCTCACGTACAGCGCTGCGGTCATACCGTAAATTACCGGCACGGAGCACAAAACCGCCGATAAGCTCCTTATTTTCCTTTAATCTGAGTTCAACTTCTTTATATCCGGTTTTCTTTCTGATAAACTCAATGATCCGTGTTTTCTGCTCTTCTGTAGGCGGCGATACATATTCAAGTGTAGCTCTCATAACATGAGGGATTTTCTTGTCTCTGGTATAATATGTAGCTGCATCGGGACGAATGAGATTTTTTTTCATATCATTCACAGCTCTTGCAGTGCTTCTGTCATATTTGTAATCACCAGCACGAAGAATAAATCCGCCCATAATACGTGGATTATATACGAGACTGAGTTCCACTTTTTCGTAGCCTGTTTTGCGCTTTACATATTCTGTAATGCGCACCTGCTGCTCTTCTGTAAGAGGCGTAACATATTCAAGAGTAGCTTTAATGCAATTGTGAGCCTTGCGGTTAAGTGAGCGGTAAGAGCGGAATATTTCACGGGACTGATTTGCTTTGCCATTTCTGCAAAGCACTTTAAAAAATCTGTGCAGTGAGATCGGAAAAATTTTTTCTATGATTTTATCCTTTTCAGAAAGAAAAACGACAGGATTTGACAGAGCCTCAGAAAGCTCACTGCATGAGCTTATCATCTCGTCAGCTGATTCTATATCCTCACAAGGCACATTTAAATCAAGAAGAACCTTTGCATAAGCGTCTGTCACCTGATTCACGCCTGTTCCTCCTCTGCAAGGAAAGCATCAATAATGGCACGGTTATCATCGTCAGCCATTTCTCTGCCAAGAACCTTTTCAGCTGCTTCCATAGCAAGGCTTACTATCTCATTCTGTGCGCTTGCAACAGATCTCTCACGTTCAAGCTGAAGCTCTTTTCTTGTACTTTCCACAATACGGTTAGCTTCTGCCTGTGCCTGCTGAGTAATGGCTGCGCTCTGTGCATTTGCAGTTTTCTGAGCGTCCTGAATGATCTTCTTCGCCTCATCTTTAGCATTAGACATGGAATTCTCATAGTCGCAGCGGATCTTTTCAGCCTTTTGTGATTCTTCTTTCGCCTTGTTTATCTCACTCTGAACGACATTTGCCCGCTGTTCAAGAATGGCATTTATCCTGCCGAATAGGAATTTTTTCAAAAACAGAAACAGCACCAGAATATTTATAATTGAAAATAGGATCGTCCAAAAATTAAATTCAAGCACCTTAAATCAACTCCAAATTTTATTTCATAAGTACCAGCAGAAGAGCTACAACGAAGCCATAAATAGCAGTAGCCTCTGCAAGAGCAGCACCAAGGAGCAGAGCCTTGTTGATGCTTCCGGCAGCTTCCGGCTGACGAGCGATCGCCTCCGCAGCTTTACCTGTGGCAATACCGATACCAAGTCCTGCCCCGATACCGGAGAGGACAGCAATACTTGCAGCTATCATAATATTTTACCTCCTGAAAATTACTTCATAAGTACCAGCAGAAGAGCTACAACGAAGCCATAAATAGCAGTAGCTTCTGCAAGAGCAGCACCAAGGAGCAGAGCCTTGTTGATGCTTCCGGCAGCTTCCGGCTGACGAGCGATCGCCTCCGCAGCTTTACCTGTGGCAATACCGATACCAAGTCCTGCCCCGATACCGGAGAGAACAGCAATACTTGCAGCTATCATAATATTTTACCTCCTATTTTGCAGCCGTCAGACTGAGCTTTTCAGCTGCTTCAAGTCTTTCGTTTTCTTCTTCAATTCCTTCACCGATAAACAGTGACGTAAGGAATACAAATACATATGCCTGAATAGCACCGTCAAATACATCGAAGTACATGCTGAACACCATTGGCAGAATAGCTCCGCAAACCTGTTCAATAAGCTTCATAACAACGAATGCACCCAAAACATTACCGAAAAGTCGCATACACAGAGACAGAGGTCTGATCGCGATTTCCATTATGTTGATAGGCAGCATTATCGGCATAGGTTTGAGGAATGATTTGAGGAATCCTAATAAACCGCCATGCCCTCTGAATGTAGCCGCTTCGATAAGGATAATACTAAGAAGCGCAAAGGCAACAGTAACATTTATATCCTTAGTAGGCGGTTTAAGTCCGAAGCCGAACATACCGATAACATTGGAAATACATAAATACAGCAGAACCGAGCTTAAATAAGGCACATAGCGTCTGCCAGCCTTGCCCATATTGTCGCCGAAGAAGCCATAAACAAATTCCACGCCCATCTCAAGCAAAGCCTGAGCTTTACCGGGAACGACCTTTAGCTTTCTCGTCATGAGTAGAACAGCGATCATAATTATCGCCATAATACCCCACATTACAATAATGGACTCATGAATCTCTATGGGACCCACCAGCGGAATATCTACAGGGATAGTAAACACCGTCCGGTTTTCAAGCTCTTCTACCAGCTTTTCGCCCATATACATCACATCCTTTATAACGGATTTGCCAGAATAATATCTGACTTTAACTTATATTATAAAACTGTTTTCTTAAAATGTCAAGTGCAGGCAAATAAATATTTCATCATACAAATCAATATAAAAGTTTATTGACATCACCGGTTTAATGTGCTAAACTATAGAAGCATTAATTTACATAAGGAGATATGTTATTATGAAAAGTACATCAATTCAGAATATAACAAAAATTGCAATGTTTGCTGCAATAATTGCTGTATGCAGTCTTATTTCTATACCTTTGCCAAGCGGTATTCCTGTAACGCTCCAGACCTTTGCGATCGCACTTGCAGGCTTTTCACTTGGATTGAAAAATGGCACTATATCTGTTGCTGTTTATCTTGCTATAGGTGCAGTGGGAGTTCCTGTATTTTCCGGATTAACAGGCGGTTTTGCGAAGCTTTTCGGTGTAACCGGCGGATATCTCTGGGGATTTTTAGGAATGGCTGCTCTTTGCGGTCTCGCTGTAAATAAAAATAAAATATTAACAGTCGTGCTTTCCGTTTTAGGTCTTGCCTTGTGTCATGGTTTTGGTTCATTGCAGTTTGCATTTATATCAGGCTCATCACCTCTGCAATCTTTCATGATTGCATCTGCGCCTTATCTTATTAAAGACATTGTATCCATGGCATTCGCCTACACTATTGCGCTTGCTATTCAGAAAGCATTAAGTCTTAGAAGAGCGTGAAAAAAGTCTACTTTATAAAAGTGATACTTATATATAAATC
>CAMWPG010000071.1 GCA_947176075.1 uncultured Ruminococcus sp.
ATGTGTAATTGGTAACGTGTTTGAGCCTGTGGGAAACCGCAGGCTCATTTATTATACTCATAGTGTTGCTATGGGTGGATGATTTGTGGAAAAATATAAAATAATATTATAAAACAACACAAAATCTATAGCAGATTTACTATGTTTTTTTGTTGACATTTTTTGGTAAAAATGATATAATATATAATAAGGATAATTATATAGCAGGTGTTAATATAAAAAAGAATGGAGGAGATGTCACTATTAATAATAATGCATGTTGACGTGAGGGGATGATAAATAATAAGGTGATTACTTAAAAACTGTATTGTGGTCAAGCATAAAACAGTATATTTTTGATTTAAACAAAAATAAAAACCAACTATAGAAAGGAAGGATATTATGAAAAAATTAGTATCAATATTGACAGCTGCCACAATGATAAGCGGTATGGCAATGACAGCATTTGCAGATGAGGCATCATTTGTAAAGGGCGACGTTGATAAGGACGGCATTATAACGGGTCATGACGCAGCTATGGTTTCCATGTATGCAGACGGTATACTGAGCATTGGTCTTACAGAAGAGCAGCTTTCTCTTGCTGATATGAACGGCGACGGTACTGTTGATGCAGCAGACGCTGCACTTATTGCAGAAAATCAGGAATATGTTCTCGGCGATATTGATTTAGTCGACATGCGGAGAATCACAGATGCTTCTCATATTATTCATATGACTTTTCTCAAGAGAATTGATCCTGAAATCGACTTTGGCGAAGAAGGAATTCGTTCTGATATTGACTGTAATGGTGTTTTGGATATATATGACTATATGGGCGTTTTGGCTATGTATACTATGACTCTTGGCGCTATGCAGTTTTTTGAAGAGGGCAAATACTATTTTGTAATGCCTCCGGAAATTGAACAGGATATAATTTTAGGTTATAAAGAGTATTATCCTGAGATAGAGACTCTCAAAGATTATGAAAAAATAATGTTTAGAAGAGCTATGATTGAAAATATGGATATGGACGATGACGAATTAGTAACTTGCAGTGACGCTACAGCAGTTCTTCAGATGTATGCTGAAAATGCTGTCGGAACAGGTATTTATAAGGCATCTGCTGATGAAAGCGAAAAGGCAGATATAAATTGCGATGGAAAAGTAGATATTGATGATGCAACTCTTATTCTTAAAGCTTATGCAATGAATGCAGCAGGTCTGTTCTAATAGTTTAGTTTAATGTGTAATTGGTAACGTGTTTGAGCCTGTGGGAAACCGCAGGCTCATTTATTATACTCATAGTGTTGCTATGGGTGGATGATTTGTGGAAAAATATAAAATAATATTATAAAACAACACAAAATCTATAGCAGATTTACTATGTTTTTTTGTTGACATTTTTTGGTAAAAATGATATAATATATAATAAGGATAATTATATAGCAGGTGTTAATATAAAAAAGAATGGAGGAGATGTCACTATTAATAATAATGCATGTTGACGTGAGGGGATGATAAATAATAAGGTGATTACTTAAAAACTGTATTGTGGTCAAGCATAAAACAGTATATTTTTGATTTAAACAAAAATAAAAACCAACTATAGAAAGGAAGGATATTATGAAAAAATTAGTATCAATATTGACAGCTGCCACAATGATAAGCGGTATGGCAATGACAGCATTTGCAGATGAGGCATCATTTGTAAAGGGCGACGTTGATAAGGACGGCATTATAACGGGTCATGACGCAGCTATGGTTTCCATGTATGCAGACGGTATACTGAGCATTGGTCTTACAGAAGAGCAGCTTTCTCTTGCTGATATGAACGGCGACGGTACTGTTGATGCAGCAGACGCTGCACTTATTGCAGAAAATCAGGAATATGTTCTCGGCGATATTGATTTAGTCGACATGCGGAGAATCACAGATGCTTCTCATATTATTCATATGACTTTTCTCAAGAGAATTGATCCTGAAATCGACTTTGGCGAAGAAGAAATTCGAGCTGATATTGACTGTAATGGTGTTTTGGATATATATGACTATATGGGCGTTGTGACTATGTATGGTGAAACCTTTGTTGGGTTGCAGTGCTTTGAAGAGGGCAAATACTATTTTGTAATGACTCCGGAAAGGGAACAGCTTGCAATGTCAGGTTATAAAGAGCGCAATCCTGAGGTAGAGACACTCAAAGATTGTGAAAAAATAATGTTTAGAAAAGCTATAATTGAAAATATGGATATGGACGGTGATGGAGCAGTAACTTGCAGTGACGCTACAGCAGTTCTTAAAACATATGCAGAAAGTGCAGCCGGTATTTACAAAGCAGCAGATGATCAAAAAGAAGATATAAACGGCGATGGAAAAGTAGATATTGATGATGCAACTCTTATTCTTAAAGCTTATGCAATGAATGCAGCAGGTCTGTTCTAATAGTTTAGTTTAATGTGTAATTGGTAACGTGTTTGAGCCTGTGGGAAACCGCAGGCTCATTTATTATGTTATCTGAGGAAAGTATATAAATTTCAGTTGATTTTTTCAGTAAAATATGATATACTGATGTTAGTTTAAAAATGGAGGAGTATTTAAGTGGAAAATATATACAAAGTTCCGACAATTAAAAATATAAGTCAAAAGAAGATAATAAATGCAAGAGTTCCAGGGTCAAAGTCTATTACAAACAGAGCTTTACTTATAAGTGCTATGGCTGAAGGAAAAAGCAGACTTTTCGGCTGTCTTACAAGTGATGATGCAAGACATTTTCTTCAATGTCTAAAGGTTCTGGGCTTTCCTGTCAGTGAATCACCGGACGGAGTTATTGGCAGTAATATAGAAATTACAGGCTTTGGCGGAGATATACCTGTTAAAAATGCAGAAATATATGTTGGCAGCGCAGGAACAGCAGCAAGATTTTTAGTAGCTATGCTTGCTTTTTCAGACGGTGAATATACAGTTAATTCGTCAGAACAAATGAAAAAACGTCCTATGCAGCCTCTTATTGATTCTCTCAGAAATGCAGGGGCTGTCGTTGAATGTATTGAAGAGGATGGACATTTTCCGCTGCATATAGTCGGTTCTAAACGTTTTGGTCAGCTTCCCGATACTTTTTCTGTTAATATTGACAAAAGTTCTCAGTTCCTTAGTGCGCTTATGATAGCCGCCGGAACTATGAGAAAATCCGCCGTTATAAATGTAGAAGGCTCACACGGACTTAGCTATGCTAAAATGACAGCTGATATGATGAAGCAATTCGGCGTTGAAGCTATACTTAAAGAGACAGACGACGGAAAGATAAGCTATGTATTTTCCGGGAACAATAGTTATAAGGCAAGAGATTACAGTATAGAACCGGATATGTCTGCTGCGGCATATTTTTTTGCTATGGCTGCTGTTCTTGGAGTTGGTGTAAAAGTTCAGGGAGTCAGAAGTGAAATGCTTCAGGGAGATATTGAATTTATAAAGCTGCTTGAAAAAATGGGAGCAAAGTCAGCTATTCATGAGAACGACAGCGATATAGTATTGACAGGCTCTGAAAATGGTGCCTTAAAGGGTGGGTTTACTATAGACATGTCATCATTCTCCGATCAGGCACTCACGCTTGCCGCAATAGCTCCGTTTGCAGATGCTCCTATAACTATTACTGGCATAGGTCATATAAGGCTTCAGGAATGTGACAGGATAAGAGCTATATCTCATAATCTGAATACTCTTGGCATAAGGACTGATGAAAGAGATGAAAGTATTACTATATATCCGGGTGTTCCTTGCGGAGGTAGCATAGAAACATTTGACGATCATAGAGTGGCAATGTCCTTTGCTCTTACAGGACTTAAAACAGAAAATGTAAGGATAATAAATCCTGAGTGCTGCAAAAAGACCTTTGCTGAATATTTTCAAACTTTGGAAAAAGCTTTGTCAGATTTGCACTAAAAAAGAAAAAATAAAACGGACGCTGATAAATTTTTTACAGCGTCCATTTTTTTAAAATTAAAACAGCGGTGAGAAAAGTCTCATGATCTGATTTGTAATACGCTTTAATCCACGCAGCTCATTTCGATAGTTTTCGGTTACTTCACGGCATCTGGTCAGAGTTTGGTCGAAATCGGTTTTTACATCATGTACAGCCTTGCAGTCGGCAAGAAAAACGGCATTTTCAAAATGAAAATATAGACTTCTATAGTCAAGGTTTATTGTACCGACGACTGCTGTGACGTTATCGCAAATGCACTGCTTGGCATGGAGAAAACCCGGAGTGAATTCATATATCCTGACCCCGCTTTTAACAAGCTGGTGATAATATGAACGGGTTAGTCTGTATACAAATCGTTTGTCTGGTATGCCGGGTGTTATTATGCGTACATCTACTCCTTTTTTTGCAGCAAGAGTCAAGGCTCTGCTCATTTCATCTGTTATGATAAGATATGGTGTCATAAACCAGATGTATTCTTTAGCGTTATTAATCATGTTCATGTAAACGTTTTCTCCAAGATATACATCATCAAGAGGACAATCTCCATATGGCTGTATAATACCCTCGGCATCATTTTGATATTTGTTTTCTGGGAAGTAACATTTAAAATCTTTATCTGTATTATTTATAGTATTCCACATTTCAAGGAACTGTACGGTAAGGCTTCTTACTGCTGCACCATCAATTTTTAGTCCTGAATCTTTCCATTCACCATAAGGATGTACTATGTTGAAATATTCATCCGCAATATTATATCCTCCGGTAAAACCGATGCATCCGTCAATGACTGTTATTTTCCTATGGTCACGATTGTTCATAAATACGTTTATAACAGGCATTATGGGATTAAAGACACGGCACTCAATACCAAACTTTTTAAGCCGTAAATTAAATCTCGGATTTATGAATCCAACGCTTCCAATATCATCGTAAATAATTCTCACTTCCACGCCGTTTGCAGCACGATTTTCAAGAACGGAAAGTATACGTCTGAATGCTGTTGCATCTTCTATAGCGTGATATTCCATAAAAATAAATCGTTTTGCTTTGGACAGCGCATCAATAAGAGAGTCAAGTGCCTTGCAGGTATCACTGTAGAACTGAACCTTTGATGAATCATATGCAGGATATGCACTGTCGCTCTGTATATATCTTAGCTGTCCTCCATATGGAAGATTATTGATTTTTTCCTTAGTTAGTTCGCCGTTTCCGCAAAGATATTCATTTCTTAATTTATTTCCTGTTTTAAAGAGTTTTTCTTTTCGTTTTTTAGTAATACCTGAGTTGCATATCATAAGATAAAGCACAAGCCCAGTGATAGGTGATATGAGAATAATAATTACCCATGGCAGCTTGAATGCAGCGTTAGTGAGTTTATTTACTATTTCAAGTACAATAAGTATTGCAATAATATTAAAGAAAGTTGTGACCCATATACTTGATTGTTTAAAATTAAAAAACAGCACAATGATCCAGATTATTTGCAGCAGCAGAAATACCGCCACAAATATAAGCCTGCCTATGCTGTTTTTTGTGCTGTTATCTATTTTTTTATTCATTAATTTTGCCTCTCTTACATATTTTAGAACTTTTACTTATATAGAGTATGAACACAACTTCTTATAGTATAGCATATATTTTTTATAAAATCAAGTATAAAATGAGCTGCTTGCATAAATTTATATTCATATTTAAAAATACTACTTGCTGGTCAGACAAGAAAAACTACAGCAAAAAATGATATAAAAATGTGACTTATCGCAATAAATGAATAGTAATGATATGAATAATAATATATAATAAATAAGGAGTTAATTTGCATATCGATTTGAATTCGATATTTGTTAATTATTCTGTAATATTGTGTAGGAGGAATTACTATGAAGAGAAAACTTACCAGCAGAATAATATGCTGTCTGCTGGCAGCAATGCTGTGCATTATGAATTTTTCTTTTTTCAGTGCTGATGCGACAACGGTCATTACTGAAAATAAGATCGGTACTGAGGATGGCTATGCTTACGAACTGTGGAAAGATACTGGAAACACCAGTATGGTCCTTACAGGCGGAGGTACATTCAGCTGTGAATGGAGCAACATAAATAACTGCCTTTTCAGAAAGGGAAGAAAGTATGATTGCACACAGACATATCAGGAGCTGGGAAATATTTCTATAAAGTATGGTGTTGACTATCAGCCAAATGGTAACTCATATATGTGTGTATATGGCTGGACAAGAAATCCTTTAGTAGAATTTTATATTGTAGAAACATGGGGCAGCTGGAGACCACCGGGAGAGACTACTGCTCTTGGTCAGGTGAATGTCAATGGCGGTACATACGATATTTACAAAACTACAAGAGTTAATCAGCCGTCAATAGACGGAGATATAACATTTGATCAATACTGGAGTGTTCGCACATCTAAGCCTGTTGCCAATGGCACAAAGATTGATGGTACTATTTCTGTTTCTGAGCATTTCAAGGCTTGGGAAAAAATAGGACTAAAAATGGGCAAAATGTATGAAGTAGCGCTCAATATTGAAGGTTATCAAAGCAGCGGCAAGGCTACGGTTTATAAGAATGATCTTACAGTAGGCGGAAATGTTGAAATTGATGAGCCTGTAGAGCCTGATTCAAATGGTTATTATTTTAATGATACATTTGAGAGCGGAGTAGGAAGCTGGTCTGCAAGAGGCGATGCTAAAACAGAGCTTTCAAGCGCTGCAAAGGCAGAAGGAAGCAAGGCGCTTTTTGTAACAGGAAGAACAGACACATGGAATGGTACTGCTAATTCTCTTAATACGGCTGCATTTAAGTCAGGTACTGAATATAGCTTCAGTGCTATGGTTATGCAAAATACCGTCTCATCTGATAATTTCAAGCTTTCTATGCAGTACGATCTGGACGGAGAAACAAATTACGATACTGTTGCAAAGGCGACAGGAGAGAAAGGCAAGTGGGTACAGCTTGCAAATACAAATTATAAGATTCCGGCAGGAGCAACAAATGTGCTTCTTTATATTGAAACTGAGAACAGCACAAATAGTTTCTATGTTGATGATACAATAGGTGCTGTTGCAGGAACAAAGATCGCTGCAACAGGTACAGGATCATCTTCTTTAGGGGATACTTCTGTTGAAGGAGACGCTGACAGTAACGGTAAATTTGATGCTAAAGACCTTGTACTTCTTCAGAAATATATTGTTGGAAAAAAGGTTACTATAAATATAAAGGTATGCGATGCTGACAATAATGGCAAGGTGAATATTTTTGATCTTGCTATTTTAAAGGGTAAACTCAGTGCCGGAGGTTCATCGTCAAGCGTTGCTGATCCTGCTGAATATATGGAAAGCGTAAGAACTAAAATGACAGTGAATGTTCCCTCATCAGCAACTGCTTCTAATAGTTCTAATATCGGAACTATTAAGGAGATTACATACTATTCAACTACAGCTGCTAAAAATAAGAAAGCTAATGTGCTTCTTCCAGCAGGTTATAATGCAAATGAAAAATATCCCGTTCTTTATATAAATCATGGTATTTTCGGCGATCATAATTCTATGCTCGACAGCAGCATGAAGATCAAGGAAATGGCGGGTAATCTTGCAGCAAGCGGTGAAGCTGAAAATATGATCATCGTATTTACTTCTATGTATACAAGTAAAACAACCGATGCTTGTCAAAGTATTACACTTGAAGAAACAAAAAGATATGATGCATTTCTCGATGATTTGACAAAAGATCTTATGCCTTACATCGAAAAAAATTATTCTGTTAAAACAGGCAGAGAAAATACAGGCATAGCTGGTTTTTCTATGGGTGGAAGAGAGTCTCTCTACATAGGAGTATCAAGACCTGATCTCTTCGGATATATTGGTGCAGCTTGTCCTGCACCTGGCGTTACACCAGGAAAGGATTCATTTATGGATCATCCCGGCTGTATGTCCGAAAGCGATTTTAAGATCAAGGATTCGTCTTATGACCCTTATATTCTTATGATCGCAGGCGGTACTAATGATACTGTTGTAGGAACATTCCCGCAAAGCTATCACAACATTCTTACCCAAAATGGTCAGGATCATATCTGGCAGGAGATTCAAGGAGGCGGACATGATGCGAGCTGTGTTGTACCGCTTATGTATAATTTCTTAAGAAGTGCATTTAGAGCTGGCAAAGCTTCATCTTCTGTTACACCGTCTACAAATAGCTATTTTAAAAGTACATTTGAAAATGGAACAGATGGATGGATCGAAAGAGGAAGTGTAAATATAGCGCTTGATTCTGCTAATTATTATTCCGGAAGTAAGTCCCTCAAGGTCAGCGGCAGAAGTGATAAATGGCAGGGAGCTGCATATGAACTGGACAGCAAAACTTATGTTCCAGGGCAGACATATAGCTTCAGTGCGGCTGTAATGCAGGTGAGCGGTGCAGCTGAAAATATGTCCATGACACTTCAGTATACAGACGCTGATGGTGAGACAGCTTATAGTTTGATTTCATCTGAAAATGTAAAGAGCGGTGTATGGACTAAACTTGAGAATACCTCATATACTATTCCGGCAGGTGCAAAGGATCTTCTTTTATACATTGAAACATCGGATACTACAACAGATTTTTATATTGACGAAACAGTTGGAGCAGCTGCTGGTACAAAGTCTGCTGTTCAGACAGGCGGTGGTAAGGTAACGGCAACAGCTCCTGCAAAAGGCGGCGTTGACATTTCGTGGATCGATAAGTCTAAGCCGATGGTTGCTATTTGCTTTGATGATGGAGCGGTAGGTACTAAGTCTACAGATTACTCCGTAAGAATCCAGAATGCTATTGCTGATTCTGGTTTCCATGTTACATTCTTCTATGTAGGAAATTGGATCAATGCAAACAATCAGGGTGAGATACAGAGAGCATTTGATCTTGGAATGGAGATAGCTAATCATTCTACATCACATTCTGATCTCACAAAGCTTTCTGCTAATGAAATTCGAAAAGAATATGACGATACTTCAAATAAGATAAAGTCTATAATTGGTCAGGGAACAGTTCCGATAATGAGACCGCCATATCTGAGTGTTGATGATAAAGTAAAATCTGCACTTAGCGATGTTGCTTTTGTAAATTGCAACATTGATACGGGAGACTGGAATAATGCAACTAAAGATCAGATTATTAACAAGATAGTTGCTGCAATGAATAATGGTTCTCTCGACAATGCAATAGTTCTTTGTCACGAAACATATGATACGACCGCATCTGCTATTGAGTATCTGGCGCCTTATCTTAAATCAAATGGTTGGCAAATAGTAACAGTTTCAGAACTTTTTTCAGCTAATGGTAAAGAACTTAATGGCGGTACTCTATATAACTCTTGTAATTAAATATTCGTAAAAAATCACCCTTTTATCTATAGGTTTGATGTTAAATGAAAATATTTTCTAATAGATAAAAGGGGATTGAATTTTATAAATGCTTTTATTTTGAAATATATATATTGAAATTTGTATAATTTTCGCTGTGCGTTGATTAAAAAAATAATGATATAAAAAGCAAAACCTTTATATATTAATTTTAAAATCTATA
>CAMWPG010000072.1 GCA_947176075.1 uncultured Ruminococcus sp.
CCATTATTGGTATCACCGGTAAAATCTGTATATGAATCAAATTTAATTATATCGTCACTAAGATATTTCTTGTTTCCGGTTTCGGGATCAATAACATAAAGAGCTGCCTTTTCTTTTTTAAACATAAAATTTTCATCAAGTATATAGCCGTTTTCAGGAGTGAATTTCACAAGTACATTACTAAGCGTTCCTGATGTATTTACGCCAACGACCTCTGCCTTGATCTCATCAATGCTGTCGGAAACAGATGGCCATTTAATCGGATTCTGATATATTCCCATAGAAGCAGGAATGATACTTTTATTTATATCAAGTTTTCGTGGTGATATGTCAACCAGTATACTGATTTCACCTATACAAAGAACATCCTCATTATGATAATAATAATTATCTATCATTGTAAACTCATTCTCAATACGAGACTTCATTTCATCTGTATATTTTTTACCTGCCGCAATTTCAGCATTGGTAAAGCCCATGAGATTTTTCATACCAAGATCGGTTATCTTTTCAGTATCCTTGCGAAACAGATTTTGCCTATTTATCAGATATTCATTCTCCATAGGATCAATGCCGTTATTCTGATATCCGAATGCTACATATAAATCATCATCAGATGATTCTGACGTCATAACAACATGTGAAATAATTCCGCGACCAAATGTTTTTTGATCTCCGTAAAAGTTTCCGAATTCTGTATCAAGAATAGATATGCCATCAGGAAGGTCAGATTTAAAATGAACCAGTATCCATGTCTGGTTTCTTGCGCAGTAATACTTTACCTCCTCAACTTTGAGCGCATCAATTGTGTTTTTGACATCATACTCATAAACATCTATATAGGATGAAAAATCAGAAAAATTAGGGCTCCAATCGTATCCATTGAGCTTATTTTGGAAATCATCTGAATTTGTCTTAATTTCCATAGGTCCTGAATCAATAGTGGCACGTGTTTCTTCAAAAACGGCATTTTTACCGGCATTCGAAATGCTGTATGTTCCAACACCGCCTGCTATAAGTGCAGCAGCTATCCCTATGCCAAGCAGTAACCGTCTTGCAGGATTTTCTTTACTTGAATCTGAAGCAGTTATTTCTACAGCTTCGATTTTTGAAAGAACTCTTTGCTGAACATTTTTATACGACACATCATCACTATAATGAAGCTTCGGCAATTCTTCTGATGACATATCAAGACTGGAAAAAAGCTCATTCAAACTTATTTTCTTCATAACCATAACCTCTTTTCTCAAGCTTTTCCCTCATTGCTTTACGGCTTCTGAAAAGCTTTGTTTTCACAGTGGAATCATTTATGCCCATATCATCTGCTATTTCACTGACCTTTTGCTGATAGTAATAAAATCTGAGCATTATCTCACGTTCTTTTTCAGGGAAATCTGATATGACCTCTTTAAGTATCTCCGAAAGTTCTCTTTTTACAGTTTCGTCTTCCACGTTATCGTCAGATATTATCACCTTATCTTCTATATTTTCTGTAATAACAATATTTCTTCGCATATAATTAAGTGCCTTTGTCCTTGATATTGCAGATAAATAGCCACTAAGATGATCGCTTCTTATATCATCTGCGTGTTCCCAAAGCGACAGAAAAACATCCGCCGTAAGCTCCTCCATATCTTCGCATGATATGTATCCTCTAAGTGCATTTTTTATAATAGTGCTGACATATGGAGTATACATTTCAATAATGCACTCAAGAGCTGATGTTTTTCTTTTTTTCAGCTGAATAATTAGCTTCGTTTCCTTCACTCTTAGACCTCCTTTTATTTGCCTTTCACTAATATAGACACACAATAACAGGATATGGTTTCATGTATTTCAGACTTTAAAGAAAAAAATCTGTCGAAAAAACGGCAGATTTTTTATCAATATTTTTCCTTGACTGATTGAGCATGTTTCACTGCAAAATCATAAAATTCTGATGAAGCTGTCATGCTGTCTGTTAAAATAACAAAACTGTCAGAAAATGTTATTATAGAAAAGTGCAGGCTGTCTCTCACGTTTTTTATATCAAGAACATTATACTGCCGTTTTCGCTGCCAGAATGTTGTTACTTCTATTTCAGTATTATTATAAACTATACGTGTGCCGGACAAAAGCAAATATAAAATACATATTAAAAATAACGATATGCAAAATATAATTATAGCAATTCTTCCGAATAAAGTAGGAAATGTATCAGGCGGCAAAATGAATCCAAGTGAAGAAATCCCTATATCGATCGGAGTGATAATATATGCTGTTATACGCAGCACAAGTGGCATTTGAACTATCTTTTTTTCTTTTCCTTTCAGAAGTTCTTCCTTTGCCTTCTGCTGTACGGCATCAGTCAATATCTTAGACAAAAGCTGTGAAAAAAACATAAATATACTCATTCCTTTTAAGTAAATTACAAAAAACTCTGTGTGAAGCTGCCTTAAAGTACAAAACAGGCAATAAGCATAATAGCAGTTAGCAAAACAGCATTTATAATAAGAAACATTCCCATATATCTTCCTTTAGAAGCACCATCTGATTTGGCATAAAGCTGATATGAGATAAGACTTGCAAGCGAAGCAACCGGTGTTCCCAGTCCACCTATATTAACTCCTCTTAAAAGCTCTCCTGCATTATCTGTAAACGCTGACAACATGACCGCAGCGGGAACATTACTTATGACCTGAGAAACAAGCGCAGATACCATAAGCTCCTTGCCATTCATAATATCAGACAGAAAATCTCTTACAGCATCGATTCTTCCTATATTACCAACAAATATAAAAAAGCACACAAATGTAAAAAGCAGTGTATAATCAATTTTTATAAAAAGCTTTGGCTCTGTAAGAAGACCTATACATACAAGCACAAGACATAAGATATGAGGTACAAAGCGCAGCACTGTGAGAATGCATATTACAAATAATGCTGACATTATGATAAGCTTTTTATATTGCAAAGATTTTTCCATACTCTTTTTTAGTTCAATTTTGTCATTTTTTATAAGCAAACACAAAAGACTAAGAAGTACATAGCTTAATATCCCGATGGGCAGCAGTGTCTTTGCAAAAAAATCCATCGAAAGATCATATTCCGTATAAAGATATAGATTCTGAGGATTGCCCACAGGCGTAAGCATACTGCCAAGATTTGCTGCCGCTGTTTGCAGTATAATAGTAATCAGACAATTTTTATTGCTTGTACTGCCTTTATAAAGAATTATCGTAAGCGGAACAAATGTTAGTAGTGCGACATCATTAGTGACAAGCATTGAAACAAAGAAGCAGATATTCATTAGAATAAACGCAAGGGTGCGTGTAGTGCCTGCAAATTTCAAAAGCACTCCTGTAAGCTTTTCAAATATACCTGCGCTTCTAAGACCTGCTACAACACCCATAAGACAAAAAAGCAGCATTATCACAGGGAAATCAACGTATTCTGAATACTTAATGTCAGGAGGAATAAAGAACATTGATACTATAGCAGCAGCAAGCGAAATGCACAAAACAGTTTGCCTTTTAAAAAAGCCTGCCGTTTTATTTATTATATTCATAATTTTATATCTCCTTTAGAATTTATTTCTTAGATATTATATCACGTCAAAATCTCTATGTCAATAAAAAATAAAACGGCTGTACTGTTAAAAATAACAGTACAGCCAATCAATTATGCCCCGGCACTTTCAAGAAGCATCTTAGTATAAGAATGTTTTGGATTTTTATACAGTGATACAGGCTCACCTTCTTCAATGATCATTCCGTCTTTCATAATAAAAACACGGTCACACATCTGATATACAACACGCAAATCATGAGATATGAGCAGTATAGATACTCCTGTTTCATATGAAATCTCTTTAAGCAGAGACAGTATCTGTTTTTGCACAGTTACATCAAGTGCAGAGACCGGTTCATCTGCTATAAGAAACTTCGGCTCAAGCATAAGTGCTGCTGCAATGCTGACCCTCTGCCTTTGTCCACCGGAAAGCTGATGTGGATAACGTTTTCTAAATTCTTCCGGCAGTTTAACAAGATACAGCATTTCTTTTACACACGCCTCACGCTGCTGAGCATTCAGTGATGTACAGTTTTTTAGCGGCTCTTCAAGAATCCACTGAACAGTTTTTGATGGATTAAGTGAACTTCCAGAATCCTGAAAAATCATCTGCGGATATTTTGTGCTATGACATATATCGCCTGTTTTATCATTGTGAAGTCCTAAAATGCACTTTGCCAAGGTAGATTTACCAGAACCCGATTCTCCTGCAAGTCCTATTATCTCACCCTTGCCTAAAGTAAATGATATATCGTAAAGTGCTTGTGATTTTTTATCATTAGAAAAAAGTCTGCTGTTTTTGTAAGGATAAAATGCACAAAGCTTTGAAACCTTTAAAACAGTTCCATTATCACTATACTTTTTTTCAAAAGATTCTCTTTCAAACCGAGGAACAGCAGCAATAAGCTCCTTTGTATAATCTGCCTTGGGTCTTTCAAAAATGTCATCTGACAGCCCCTCTTCAACTGCTCTGCCGTCTTTCATAACGATCATTCGTTCACATAGAGAACGAACAAGCGAAAGATCATGAGAAATAAAAATAACTGTTATACCATTTGCCTTACATTGCTTTTTCAGAAGTGCAAGTATCTGCTTCTGAACAGTTACATCAAGAGCAGTTGTAGGCTCATCCGCAAGCAAAAGCTCAGGCTTTGCAATAAGAGCTGCTGCTATCATTACACGCTGTCTTTGCCCGCCCGACAGTTGGTGAGGATATGACTTGTATATTCTCTCGAAATCTACAAGTCCGGCTTCCTTTATAGCTTCCAAAGCCTTTTCTCTGCGCTTTTCCTTTGAAAGCTTTGTATGAAGCTTTAGCACCTCCTCTACCTGCCAGCCCACAGTTTTTGCCGGATCAAGCGATGTCATAGGCTCCTGAAATATCATGCCTATTCTGCTGCCTCTTATAGCTCTCATTTCCTTTTCTGAAAGAGATAATATATCTGTACCACTGAGCAATATCTTTCCCTTTACTTCAGCTTCTTTATTTAAAATAAGTCCTGCTGCTGCAAGGGCAGTCATAGTTTTTCCAGATCCGGATTCACCTACAAGTCCGATCATTTCGCCTTTTTCTACAGAAAAGCTGAAATCATCTACAGCTGTCTGCGCCTTTTTTCCATCATGAAATATAACGCTTAAATTTCTGACTTCAAGTACCGCCATGTCTGCCTCCTGCATTTTTTCCTCTTCCAAAGCCGTCTCCCATAAGTCCGAATCCGAGTATGAGCAGTATCAAAACAGCTCCCGGATAAATACAAAGCATAGGGGCTTTGAAAATATATGTCTGAGCTTCAGAAAGCATATTTCCAAGACTTGGTGCAGGCGGCTGCACTCCTATCCCAAGATAGCTCAGTGCCGCTTCTGCAAGAACGGCATTATTAAATCCTATTAGCATTGAAGATATAAGAACAGATTTTATATTCGGCAAAATGTGAACAAAAAGTATTCTTGTATTTGAAGCACCGTATAGCTTTGCAGCCTGAACATATCCAAGGCTGCGGCATCTCTGAAATTCTCCTCTTACAACTCTTGCAAAGCTCGGTGCAAATGCTGCGCCAAGCGGCAGAACAAGCTGTAATACGCCTGTTCCAAAAAGCGCTATTACTACAAGCGACAGCAGGATACTTGGAAAAGCAAGAAGCGTATCATTGATCCTCATAAGTATATTATCTATAATCCCGCCGAAATATCCGGAAATTGCGCCTGTTATTATGCCAAGTCCTGCACCTATAAATACAGTTCCTGCCGCAGTAAGAAGTGTTATCCTGCCGCCAGCCATTATACGGCTCAGAACGTCTCTTCCGAAAGAATCACAGCCAAATGGATGCGATGCAGAAGCAGAAGCAAGCTTCAATGACGGATTCATCTGCTCCGGCGCATACGGTGTCCAGAAACAGCCGACTAAAATAATAAGCATCACAGCAGATGATATAACAGCTCCTATGATAAATGTTCTGTTTTTCATCGTGCTCTTCCCCCGATCTCAATTCGTGGATCAAGCCTTCTGCAAAGTATATCAACAAAAAAATTTGTAAATGTTACTATTACCGCCATAAGCATTATAATTGCCTGAACCACCGGGTAATCCCGGTTCATAATAGATGTCAGAAGAATTCTCCCGAGTCCTGGTATGCTGAAAACCTGCTCAGCAATTATACTTCCCGTTAAAATATCCGTGAGCGCCATTCCGAAAAAAGTTATTACAGGTATAAGCGCATTTCTCAAAACATGATTAAATATAGCCTGAGTATGTGAATTACCTCTGCTGTACGCTGTTCTTGTATAGTCTTTGCCGCTTTCTGCTATAAGAGAGCTTCTCAGGAGCTTAATCGACATTGCAGCCTTTGGAATGGCAATTGCCAGTGCAGGAAAAAATAGTGATGCAGTAAATCCTGTAATACTTTTATCATAAGATACAAATCCACCCGGAGTGAATATATTTAATATTATGCCAAACAAGAGCGTTATAAGTATACCAGAGAAAAATGGCGGTATTGACATCATTATCTGACTGGTGGCACATATCACAGTATCAATTCTACTGCCCTCATATCTTGCACAAACAACACCCAAAGGCATTGATATCACCATAACCATTATAAATGACATAATTGTCATAGTAACAGATATAGGCAGCTTATCAAGTATCATATCACTTACAGGAATATTATAGGAATAGGATTTGCCGAAATCACCTCTCACAAAGTCCACAAGCCAGCTTCCATAACGAAGCAGAAATGGTCTGTTCAGTCCCATCTCTGCCCTGAGAGCTTCAAGTCTTTCAGGTGTAGCGTTTGTCCCAAGCTTAGCTATAGCCGGATCACCCGGGATAATGTCAAACATCAGAAAAAAGACAAATGACGCAGCAAGAAGTGCCAGCAATACCCACAAGAGCTTTTTTCCTGCATATTTCACGTAAATTTCGCTCCTTTAACTTATTCTGCTTCTTTCAATTTGATTTTTGCCATATCCTGAACATAAAGCGGATAGAACTCATAGCCTTCAAATCCATTTCTGATCGCAACCATTTCTGCAAGATCCTGAATATATACATTTGCAGCATCATGTGCAAGTATAATCTCACACTGTTTATAAAGCTCTGTCTGCTTTGCGTCATCGTATTCAATCTGTGCGCTCTTATAAGCAGAATCATATTCTTCATTTGAATAATTTATGAAGTTATTTCCGGCATCGGAGCAGAATCGTGACAGCATGGCAGATGCAGCAAGATTTGAAGCATCTACACCTACGACTGTCGCCTCATACTGTCGGTCTGAATATACGGAACTAAGCCATGTATTCCACTCGACCTGTTTTATTTTTACATTGACGCCGATTCTTCCCAGTTGATCTGCAATAACCTGTGCTGTATCAACGTGCTGCGGATAATTGCTCGGTGCAGTTATTGTAAAGCTGAGCGTGCCCTCACTGTAACCTGCATCCTCAAGCAGCTCTTTTGCACGATCAGGATCATAACTATATGTGTCATTCAGCTCAGGAAGATAGTACTTTCTGAAATTTGGGAACATACTGCTGCCAAGCTCTTCGCCCTTGCCGTCCGATGTAATATCAAGTATTTCGCTCTTATTGACAGCATAGCAAAGTGCCTGCCTTACACGCTGATCTTTAAACGGCTCGAAATCATTATTAAGATACATAGCCTGAACAAGGTTCATTGTACCTTCAAGAACGGTGAAATCGTCTGAAAGCTGCTGTGCCTGAGATACGGGAAGATGCGCCATCATATCAACAGAACCGCCGTTAAGATTCATAACAAGAGAATCTGCATCAGCGCAAACCTTAAATGTAACGTTTCCAATATATGCCTTATCGCCCCAATAATCGTCAAATCTTTCCATGACGATGTTCTCCTGTACAGAGCGTGAAACATACTTATACGGACCGGTACCGATCGGATTTGTGTCAGCATCGGTCTGACCAGCCGGAGTGATAGCTGCCTTTACAGATGCAATATACGACATAAAATCAGGATCACGTTCTGCAATAGTGATCGTAACCGTCTTATCATCTGTCTTTTCAACAGATGATATATTAGAAAATGCCGGCACAAGAGGATCATTTCCATTAGTACCGGCACAGTATTCGATTGATGAAACTACATCTTCTGCTGTGACAGTATTACCGTTATGGAATTTAACGCCATCTCTTAGAGTAAACGTATATACAAGTCCGTCCGGTGATATTGAAACATTTTCTGCAACAGCAGGAATCAGTTCACCATTGCTGTCGGGCTTGTAAAGTCCCTCGAATACATTGAAGAGTATTTCTCGGGTAGCAGCAGCTTCTGCCTTGTGCGGATCAAGACTTTCTTCAAGATCCTGTGCAATGCCGACAGTAATGTTTGAGGAATCTTCCAATCCATTACGGTCACCTGCGTTATTGCATCCGCTTAGTGCTGTGGAGAGTAGAGAAAGTGCCAGAAGTGCGGCAAGCTTTCTTGTGGTAGCTTTTTTCATGTTACCATTCCTTCCTGAATAAATATAAAATTTTTTATGTATGCCTTTCAAAAGGTGCTTTTCGCAGAGATAAAGCTCTTCTCCGGCAATACCAATATATTATAACACATATTCCATAAAAATGCAAGTCGATTTTTTGCACAGAAACTTTCAATGCCGTGGTTAGTTTTGGATTATTATAAATATGAAAATTTAGTAGTCCTTTTTTCTTTTGCAATTTTGACATTTTTTTGTGAAAAAGCTTATGATTCCTCCGCAGAAAGAGCAATATCCCTCATTTATCCATTTTTGGCGTAATAAAGTCGGGAATAAATCTATGATTTCATCAAGATAATTATATTGAATCTGTGTAATATTACAACATCCATAAAAAATGTCATAGGCATTAATATCATAAACATTGATATTGTTGGAAATACGTATAGATTTTAAATTTATACAGCCTGAAAAAGCACGTTCTCCGATAGAAGTTACGCTGTCAGGAATATTGATAGACTGCAAACTTGTACACCCTGAAAAAGTATATCCTTTGATAGAAGTTACGCTGTTTGGAATATTAATAGATTGTAAACTTGTGCAGTCTGAAAAAGCATATCCTTCGATAGAAATTACGCTGTCAGGAATATTGATAGACTGCAAACTTGTACACCCTGAAAAAGCACCATATCCGATAAAAGTTACGCTGTTTGGAATATTAACAAACTGCAAATTTGTACACTCTAAAAAAGCATCCTCTCCGATAGAAGTTACGCTGTAAGGAATATTAACAGACTGTAAATTTTCACATTTTGAAAAAGCTTTAGCTTCTATAGAAGTTACGCTGTTTGGAATGTTAATAGACTGTAAACTTGTACAACCTGAAAAAGCACAATCTCCGATAGAAGTTACGCTGTTTGGAATATTAA
>CAMWPG010000073.1 GCA_947176075.1 uncultured Ruminococcus sp.
CTATAATAAGCAGTCAGCATATCCGCTGCCATTGACTTTCCAAAACGTCTTGGTCTGCTGACAGAAATATACTTCTGTTTTGTTTTTAAAACTTTATTTGTATATTGTATCAATCGACTTTTATCTATATAAATTTCCGAATTTAGTGCTTCCTGAAAACTCACATTATCTGGATTCAGATAAATTCCCATAACAATCTCTCCTTTCTGCTTTTGTAATTCGCTTTTACCACTATCTATTATAATTATTATATCATATTTCACTTCAAATTGCAATTCTATTTTTAGGTAGTCTTTCATTTGTTTATTAAGCTTTCTTCTTCCGCCCATTCACACCAACTTTACTTTCTTATAGTTCATAAGTATAGTATATATTTCTTTTTTATGATTATGAAAGGCATAGCATCAAATGATTCTGTTCATATTCAGTTGTTAAGTGTTTTTTTGCATTTCTCAAAAATTTTTCCGTATCAATCACTGCACAGCATTCTCTGAATCCATACAGTTTCCAATACATCATAAACATATTCATTCGGAGTTTCGGCTGCAAAATAGTTAGAATTATCTCCACCAAGCATTTTGACTGCAAACGCACCAACAGCTCTGGAACGTGACTGACCGCCGTAGCAATGTACAAGTAATGTGTCAACATCTTTTTTATGTGATTGTATAAAATCAATGATTTGATTTGCCTGCTCGTCATCAAATAGCTTTGCACCATCAATCTCTTTGACTGTATCGTCAAAATACAGTGTCAAAACATCTTTACAAAATCGACTTTCATTAAATTTAAAGCCAAAGCCTTTTGTATGTGTATCCTGAATGGAGATCACAGCGTATGTATTGGTACGCTGTGCCATTTCTTCCTGTCCATTGGGGTAGAAATGCTCCATAACATATTCAAAGGCATCAAAAACCGATTTTACAAGTATTCGCTTCATAAGCTTGTCCTTTCATTTTATATTATGATTCTTTTATCAGAGCAAAGAATCGAGAATTATTCTATCTCTCCTCTATTAATTGCATAAAATAATGGGGATGCATTAAAAGTCTATCTTTAATAAACTACTATTATACTTCAATACAAAGAAAAATGCAATATTTTTCAAACTAATATTTCTTAATTTATTGAAAAAATATCCATACCATCTCTAATGTAATGTTGAGGCATATGAAGAATATTTTGCATGATCAAGCAGTGATCATGATATTGCAACAGTTGATAATAACGGCAAAAACCACAGTGAAATAACAATAGCCGATATTCTTAACTATTATGCAAAAAGTGAGTCAAAATTAGAACATTCTTGGAACTAAATATTTACAATCCAACTGTAATAATAAATCTCCCTAAGCTGTACTGTTTGTACAATTTGGGGAGATTTAAATTTTCTGTATAAATTATACTACAATTTTATCCCATGTGGGATTCAATCCAGCTGCATTCTGCGCATAATAAGTTAAAATGGCTGTTGCGTCTGAAATATCAATCTTACCATTTTTATTTACATCGGCAGCTTTCTTTTGACGGTCTGTATATTCAGATGTGTCCAAACAAGCAGCACCTCTTGCATAAATGGTCAAGGCCATAGTTGCATCTGAAATTTGGACGACGCCATCTTCATCCACATCACCAGTAATAACAGCATTCTCTATTGTAATTTTAATGTTGTAGGTTTTTAAACCGTTCTGAACGACTTTTAAGTTTGTTGTACCTTCGGAAATTGCCGTGCAAGTTCCATCTTCGCTCAAAGATATCAAAGAAGAATCATCTATAGTAAATGCAAGGCCGTTTTGCTCTGTGTCAAAATAAATTATATCACCTACGCACATTGTATATTGGTAATCTTCAGTTGATAAATCTGTATCATCTGCTTCGTCAATAACATTTTTGTTTTCTGGTATGTATCCGTATGGAATCAGGAAATAATCCTCTTTTTCTTTCAGACCTTCCAGATTGTAGGATATCTCTATTGCACCACTTTCATCTGTTCGATACTGGTTTAGGTAGGAAATATTGTCCAAGGTAAGTGAGGATGAAGCATCACGCAATACATATAAGTTATACAATGTGTCAGGAATATAAGTATTTAAAACAGATTCTGTTAAAATAGGGCTTGTTTTGGCCGAGAAAGCAGCTGATTGCAAAGATGCGGTGCTATACTCTGACTGATCTGGATCTGCCAGAATATCTAAAATTGTTTCTTCATTTATAGCATATGGAAATTTAGCACTTCTATAAGAATCATCTTTATAATAATAATCATATAGCTCATCATATTCTTCACTTGTTACATTTTCGCCATTAATTGTAATATTGCCAAAGTCTGGATATGCAACAGCTGTATTGACCATTTCATACAGTAGCGTTCCATCATATTGATATATATTTATTGTATATCTACCGCCAACTATAAAAATGTTCTTTTTGTACCAGTACTGGAATGCACCATAACCTCCTGCATGCATCTCTTCGCCAAGAAGATTTACAACCTGATTATCTACAACAGAGAAAATCATAGAGTAATCCACAGAAGCTATTCCAGAACTAATTACCAATTCTGGAACATCATCATCGTTTATATAAACCAAATCAAATTTGTATGGACCAGTTCCTGTTATGCCTTTATTTAAAAGTTCAATCAACTTTTCACGATATAACTTCTGCCATGTTATTACCTGTTTTTTTAGTGTAACTGCAACATTTACATGATTATCGAGCACCGTTATCTCCTGCTGCGCTATCTCCTCACCATCTTCTGATACATATCCATCTTTTAAGACAGAAAGCTTATAAGTTCCCCATGGCAGTTCACAAGAATATTCGTCAGGCGATGACAGTTCTGGTACATACTCTCCTTTTTCTCCCTCAATTTTTATAATCGGTGAATCTATTGCATTTCCTTCTTCATCAACAACTGTGATCAAAACGTTTTTCTTTGTCTTCTGCATCTCAATGGTAACTTCCATATCCTTATTATCTACAAGAACGGGTACCTTCACAGTGTCATATCCCAATTTGGCTACTTTAATAGTTCCGGAAGGATGATAACTGCAATCAATTGCCGGTTGATCTATGGGATTGCCATCACTGTCTACAACGTTGACTGTTATATTATGCTTTATGCTTTCCAATCGAATTGTTATTTCATTTGTCCTGTAATCATTGATGTATAAACTGTAATCTTCCACTCCCATATTCACCAATGTAACATGATTTTCAGGATGATATTCAATATCATAATCTTTTTTAAAGTCCTTATAACCATCTAACGAAACTGATATTTTATACGTTCCAGCCCTACGCCATATTTTTGGATAGTCTGCTACGCTAAACTCTTTTGAATTTCCTTTTTGATCGGTTAATTTGTATTTAACATCATTTATAACTTTTCCAGTATCTTTATCTTTGAACTTAAAATTCAGCAAAAATACTTTATGCGGACACTTGCCAAAATCACCTTCTATAGCTTTATTACCATTTTCGTCTAACAAAACAATATAGAAGTATCCAATGTGTATGTCCGTAGGCTCTACTGTTATAGCCGGAAGTAAACCGTCTGAATCTTTATTTATAATATCAAGTAGCTTGAGCTGTGCTTTAATAGTTGAATGAAGACTTATCTCTCCGTCTATACATGCTAAGCAAGTATGATATTCTGTTTTCTCATCAGTAAGATTAGTTTCATACTTTGCAGGTTCTTTATCTCCTAAAATATCTTCCCTGGAAACATCTATTTTTCCATCATACAGTTTGCCTTTAAATAACAATCCTCCGCCCAATTTCTCCACATCAAAGCACAATATTTTATCACTTATCCATTTTACAGCAGGATGAAGATTAATTCCCATATATAGAGAACCTTCAACTTTAAATCCAAACTCGCCATCTTGTTTTTTCACTTTATTCCATTTATTTTCATGTATTGGCATAAGGCTATCAGACATAGTTTCATCATACATAATGCCAGATTTATTGGTAAATTTACCATTTAAAGATATATCTGCACTTGCTTCAAACTCTAATGTTGGATTTATTGTAATACTGATACCTGTCTTTGGGATCGGAAAACTTTTATATGCAAAAGGTAAGCTATATGTCGCATTTCCTTTACATTCAACAGATGGGCTAATAGCTGTTTCTATATTAAACTCTACATAAGTCTTGCCGGAGCCGTTTTTATTAAAATTATACTTCAAGTTTACACCAAAGGAAGATGTAATGCTTCCCGTCATAGATGCATCTATTTTAAAGTCTGGATCTATCTCTATTAAATCAGGTGTTCCCTTGTAATCTGCTAATTTATATTTCGCCAAATCAATAGTAAGTTCAGTAGTTGCCGATGCTATTTTATTACCTTGATCATCTTTATCAAATTTTATCTTAACTGATGAATCAACCCCGGTGTCATTTGCATTTACAATAACATCTGCACTTTCATCTTGCGTAGAATATACGGTCTGTGCAGTAACACCTTCAATCAGATCAGACTCTTCATACTCAATTTCACTTGAATATGAATTCAGACGGAAAAACTCGAAGATCTCATCCAGTGCTACCTCAGAAGAAGTGATACTTGCTGTAGTTCCATCGATGGTTATCGTATCTACTTTCATTATAAGAGGCATCTGCTCGCCGTAATATATTGCCGCAATATCTCCTGCTGTCAATCCTGAAATAGAGCTATCAATATTCTCTAAGACATAACTCCCACTTACATCGTCCTTGAACGTAACAGTATTTACTCCTTCATTATAAGGTATTACCGTTGTTACCGAATCAAAAACGGCAAAATTTTCTGTTGACTTCTCATCAAAAAGAAGAACATCTCTTCCGCTAAAATCATCAGGTGTCAACGAGTAGAACTCCTGTGTTTCCTGTGTGTAAAAATTATTCGTGCAGCACTCGGAAAGAGGCGCCAGTGTTTCGCTATCTACTAAATATGCTTTTACCAAGAAATAATCGTCCGGCATAAGCTCAAATGTCACTTCTGCCACAGAAGCAGTTTTTTTCACATCGACAGTTGCTGAAGTATATAATATCTGTTCATCTTCTAAATACAAGCCAACAATAAGCTTACAATCATATTCAGCTGTATAATACACCTCTGCACTCATATATTAAAGATCTATGCTATCAATGAAAAACGCACTTTCAGTTTGTTCGGACGTATTATCTGCGGATTCAGTATACATACTCTGAATTTCATTGGACAACAAATTGCCCAGACTATTGTCTGCCTGAAACGTCATTTCGCTATTCTGTACATCAGCAATAACATTATTTTTTTCTTCTTTCTCAGATGCATATACCGGCAGGGATGCACCATATGAAGACAACATTGCTATAATTGTTGTCCATGCTATAAGTTTTAAACTTTTTCGTTTCATCTGTTTTATAACCTCCAGTTACAATAATATTAGTCGAGTAAATTCTTTACATACAGCAAAATTTATACATACCTGTTAGATGTACTATAATTAAAGCCGTAACTGTACTGATGTTCATCATTTAATCACGAATTAATAAGCATTTTCTTCATCAAGCACAAATCAAAAACATTCAGCTTACCGTCACTGCAAAGATCGCCTGCTTTCAAATCAGCAAGTTTCGTATCAGGAACAACTAAAAGCCACTTCTGAAGAAGAACTGCATCGGCAATACTGAATTTTCCATCTGCATTCACATCTCCTGCAACGGTTTCAGCTTTCCATTGTGCATATAAAGTCTGATTTGTAGTGATAGCTACCTTCGTATCCGATGTTACTTTAGTTCCTCCGGTTGCTGCTGTATACCAACCCGTGAACGTATAACCTTTTCTTGTTGGCGTTGGAAGCGTTCCGTATTTTGAATCATAAGTAACACTGATATTTTTCTTATCGCAGCTTCCCCCGTTTGCATTCAAAGTTACAGTATACGAATTTGCTTTCCACTGAGCATACAAAGTCAAAGCGGCAGCTTTCTGGTAATTGCCATTCTTGAAATATGCCCCCTCATTTACGCATTTTCCGTCCGCTCCATGTACTTTAGTTCCGCCTTTTGCCGCTGTGTACCAGCCTGTAAATGTATATCCTGTTCTTGAGGGCTTTGCCCATGACATAGAATTGAAATTTGGTCCAAGATAGATAAGCTGATTTTTTGCCGGTTTATAAGCACTTGCAGTTTTTATTCCGCTTTCGGTTACAACAGTTCCTCCGTTAGGATTTAATGTTAGATCATACATTCCGACTTTTATAGTTTTACGTTTTTGATTTTCACCTCGCCAACTATCTGAATTTCCTCCGAAATCATCGGCATATACATCAGTATAGTAAACTCCGCGTTCGTTGCCATGTTCAGATGTTTTCACCGTATACGTCCATGTGTTATCGGAGGTCTGTTTTGCCTCATGCCATATCAGATCGTCCTGACTTTTATACTGCGTCCATGTTGGAACTTTAACTATCTTAACGTCTATATTATCCGTTACTGTAACCGTAACTTTATATCCGTCTTTGGCTATATCTGAAATCTTCACATCTTTAATTACAGGCGCAGTTGTATCGCTGATTTTATTGATATTAAATTGCTGTGCCCAAGAATCATTGAAATTCCAAAGCTGTATATTCGTTCTGTTATCGGTATATCCTCCATTAATATCCATACAACGCATATTTGAGCAAGCAGGAATTAATTTATAATAACTTCCGATTTGTACAATATACCATTTTTGAGTAGCATTACTGTTGGCTGACCATGTATAAATATTTTTACCGATCTCGTCGCCGCTTACATCAAGACACTTATTATTATAATAAGATGTTATTCTATACGAGCTGTCACTATTTCTTGAAAAATTCCACACCTGCTTAGAACCAAAGCTGTTAATAAACTGATACAGCATAACATTATCATTGACAGAAGATGCAATAACATATTTATTACTATTGGGATTTTTTATAAGAGCATCAAAGTTATCGCCAAGGTCACAGTTTATTGTTATTGGTTCTGTAGCTGCAAAACCATGATTATCATTTTCATTCCAAGCATAAATATGACAGTTATACGGGCCTTTTTGATTATTGTAACTGCTGATATTAAAATCAAAAGAATATGTATCATTACCATTAGATACGCAGTCATGCCATATAGGCTCCGTCACATCACTTATCCATATGGCAACCCTGACGTTTTTTATTTTTACATCATCTGTTGCATTGCACTTAACTGTAAATCCTGTCGGCGTTATTTTAGAAAATGTTGCGTTGCTTACAACAGGTTTTGTTTTATCTGCTGAAGTTATTGTTATATCACCACCGTCGCACCAAGTAGGATCATCACTTCCGCTATCAATTAATGCCACCATTACATGATAACTTCCTACAAGATCTGTTGGAAGTGTCACAGCATATCCATGATAGCTTCCACATCCGTGAACATTATTCACATCCTCTCGCTGCTGATCTGCCTTTGTTTCTCCAACACCAATCATATTACCTACACTATCCCTAAGCCAAACATTAATAACAATTGCAGTACTTGTATTATCAGGATCAAATCCCCAGCCAGCTACACTTACCGTTCCTGCACCACCAGAAGCATAATCTACTACTCCGTTAGGACTATGAGATGAAGGAGCAGGTGGTGTATTATGTTCAACGTTTACATATTGGTGATATCCCCAACCTCTGTATTTATCTCCCCAGCTTGATATTGTTGATATCTGCACTTTTCCACCAGTAGCATGAACAAATTGACCATCTCCTACATAAACACCAATATGCCCATAATGTGAATTTCCACAAGTCGGGCAAGGACCACCTCCACAATTTCCAAAGAAAACATCTGCTCCTATAGGAATATTTGTACTGGAGTTTGAAGTGATAAAACTGTCCCCATATTTTGATGCACAACAAGCTGAACTTGTTGTTGCTCCCAAAGCCGCCCATGATTCTTTTACAAATCTCAAACAATATCCAGAGGCATAACTTTGTCCAACTCTACCTTTAAAATAATTCTGAACTTGTGCCTCTGTCAAAGAAACTGTTCCTGCATACACATTAAACATAAATACTGGAAACACAGAAAACATCGCCAAACACATAACAACACCCAGCAAAAACGAAATTGCCTTTTTACTTATTCTTCTCATAAATAACAACCTCTTTCTTAATTATTAATTATAATATAATTATAATAATTGGAGTAAGAATCCAACTTATTATTACATATATTATCAGCGTTATCATTGAAGCAAGCGCTAACCTGCTTATAATCCAATATGTTATACCTATCAATATAGTCAATTTTATCAACGATCCTATAAGTTCGCCCAAAGAATCATGATTTTCAATAATTACTTTTATTAAAGCAATTAAGTAGAATATTACGGCAATCAATGTACATACAACTCTTACCGGTCCACTCGTAGGAGTTTCTCCGAAAAAGCGCAGTGCACATATCAGCGTACCATATACACAAGAACCAACAATTGCAAATCCATATCCAGATTCAAAATCCATAGCAATTCTCCTTTAGCTATCTGTTTTGTCTTCAATGGCTTTGAACTTGTAATTATATTTCTTTGCAAATTGCTGGGCAGTCGAATTTTTATAACCTATTATCGTCGGATGAATTATGCCTTGAGATGCGTTTTTATTTTTTCGGGAAACGCTCGGATCCATAAACATATCATACAGAAAATACGGTGTAATTTCACAATCAGGATTCTTTATTATAAGCGTATGAAGATTATTGCAGCGGTGAAATGCATCAAATTCAAATTTCTCAACACTCTGGGGAATTGTAACAGATGTAAGCTTATCGCATCCCCAAAATACGCCACGGTCAATTCTTTTTATACCATTGGACAAAATTACTGATTTCAAATTTGTACATTCAGAAAACGCACCCGAGCGGATAAGTTCAACACTTCCGGGTATTACAATGGAGGTAAGAGCGGTACATTTTTCAAACGCATCTTCATCAATTACTTCAAGACTGTCAGGCAAAATTACAGATTTCAGCTTCTCGCAGCCATAAAAAGCTGCTTCTCCGATACCTTTTGTTTTGTCGGGAATAATTATCGATTCAAGACTGCAACAGCTACAAAATAAGTAGTGTCCTATAGCGTATGTATTTTTAGGAAGAACGATCGATTTAAGGTTAATACAGCCTTGAAATGTATAAGCACCGGTAGATCTGACATTATCAGGTATTTTTATAGATTCTAAACTACCGCAGTTATAGAACGTTCCCCAGGCGATTTCTTTAATGTTTTCAGGAAGCGTAACCGA
>CAMWPG010000074.1 GCA_947176075.1 uncultured Ruminococcus sp.
ATGTTATCGGTATGCCGATTTTTATGCTTTATAGGTATATGCTGTCTTATAGAAATATTAATAAATAAAACAGCCATATAGTAAGAAAAATCTCCTGGTAAGTAATTTCTTATACGATTGGAAAGATATTCATCCGTAAGTTTTCCGGTAACAACAAAATGTTCAATTCCCTTGTAAAAGTCTTGATAAACATACCATAAGCAAATCACGATCAAGCCAATGATGGCAAGCTGAATTAATATTCTTAACCATATGTTATAAGGCTTAAAAAGCAGCAAGGTAACAGAAATAAATAGTATTAAGTTGATCCAGCTTTGTGCATTAGGTGTTAATAGATTTACAACGGTAAAAACTCCCATTCCAAGTAGAATTATTGATAAAAAGCGATTCATAAGAAATGGTGCGGCAGCAAGAAGTATTCCTGAAATAAGCAATCCCCATTGATCGATTGAAAAAGACATATTTGTCATGGAGAGTTTTTGAAATGCTCCGTAGCAAAGTAAAAGTCCGAATGGAACCGCAAGAAATCTAATGAAGTTACTCGCAGGAAATAGACTTTTATTTTCTTTTATTTTACTTTTTGAATTAAGCTCCATTTAATAAACACCTTTCATAAATCATTTTAGTTTTTTATGCCTTCATCAAGAATATACCATTTTCCGTTTATCTTAATAACTATAGGTGAATTCTCAGTTTGATATGTACCATTCATACCTGTAACAGTTTGTTTAACATTAAGATTAAGAGCTTCTTCTGCAACGAGCTTGTCCGTTTTATTTAAAGAACCTACATTATCATTCCAGTTTTTGAGAAATTCCTCTGGCTCTTCTACTGATGAGATTATCTGAAAAGATACTTTAGCATCATCGCCGCATTTAGCCATCCATGTAGCCTTTGTATTTTTTGCAGCATCCAAATACGTTTCAATGATCTCCTTTTCAGTTTTACTGTAATTTTCCATATAGTAGTTCCAATATTCAGGAGGAGCCATCAGCTTATAGAGAGATTCTCCATCACCGCTCATTATTGCCGAATAATAATCGGACAATAGATTTTGGCAGGCAGTAGCAGAATCTTCTTGACCAACAGCGGCAAAATTTCCGGGAGTCATAGTTTCTTCATTATCGCCTTTTAAAATGGAGAATAATACGCCTCCAAAAATGAGTAAAGATACAGCGATCAGAGATATTCCAATGTACAGCATTTTATTTGATTTTGAATTTTTACTTTTTTTCATGATCTAAAACCTCAGTTACCACATATTATATCCGGAATTTTCACAGGCAAACTTTACTACCTCCATAGCGTCCATACTATACCAGTTGCCGTCATATTTATAAAATGTAAGCGATTTATTTTCAGTTGATTGTGTAACAGAACCTTTTGTTGTAAGGCGTATAGTTACATAAGCAATTTCTGAAATATCAAGCTCTGTTTTATATGTTGTACGAATAGATTCCTCAATATTTTTAATTGAATTGCTGTCATCAGCAGTACGTTCAGATGTTATTTTATATGAAAATGTAAGATTGCTGCCGTAATCAGCAGTATATTGATTTTCAACATATTCCAGATAATTATTAGTAGTGCTTTTTATATTTGGTCTTTTCATATTGTACAGAGATTCAGCATTAATAAGATATATTTCAGGAACGATAGACATATAATTAGTACCGCCGGAGCTTGTACGGCCGTCAATATATTTATCAAGAGTACGATGATATCCGCTGCTTCTGAAAAGGAAATAAGCGCCGGAAGAAAGGATAATTACACATACTACAACAAGAGCAGCAATACGTATTAGTTTATTTCTTTTATCTCTTTTTGCATATGCTCTTTCCAAAGGGTCAATCATCTTATCGCTTATATCTTTAATCGTATTTGTATTTTCAGCATTATCCTTATTTGAATTAGATTTTTCAGAAGCAGAGTAATTTTTATCATCAATTTTATCTTTTTTAGTATTTTTATTTTTCTTTGATGTTTCAATAGAAAGATACGGCATTGAAAAATCTATGTTTTCCGAAAATGCACTTTTGCTTTCGGGCAATGGCTGTGTTTCACCGCATTCACGGCAAATGATCGCTTCGTCAGCAAGTTCAGCGCCGCAATGTTTACAAGGTTTCATAAATATATCCTTTCTAAAAAAGCCGTTTCGCCTTTTGGGGCAAAACGGCGTAATTTTTATTATTCGTCCACACGAGTACCACAGTTTGTGCAGAAAACATTTCCGCAAATAATTTCATTCCCACAATTTTTGCAGAATTTCTTAACGGTATTATTTTCAATAGCAGAAGAATCCTGAGCTGTAGAATCAGCCTGAGTCTGCTCTGTAACATTCTGCTGGGCTTGAGCATCAGCATTAGCTGTAGCCTGAGCTTTAGCATCTGCTTTAGCCTGAGCCTCTGCTTTTTCACGTGCGATCTGTTCAGCAAAAGCATTCTTAGAGCCGCACTTATCGCAGAATGATGCAGCAGCATCTATTTCAGCACCGCAATTTGTGCAATTTACTCTGCCCTTATTCTGTTGAATTTTGCTGCGATATCCGTTTATAAGTGTCTCACGTTTTTCAATATCGGAAATAAAACCTGCAAATTCGGGCGCAGGATTTGAGCCGAACATTTCACGATATTTTTTACCAATAGCAATGTAACATTCATTTATCTGACGTTCTTCATCCTTGATCGAGCTTGAAAGTCGAATATTTTCAGTTGAACTTGTAGTTTTTTCAACCACCTTATTGCTTATATTATTTACCTTATCTGCGAACTTGTCAAGAAAAGATGCCATAACCTTAACCTCCAAAAAAATAAATTCAAATATATAATAATATATATTATTATACTATAATCAGTAAGATATTGCAAGAGCTTTTTTATTTTTTTTGAATAAATCACTCTTCAATATATTCACGTATCCTTAAACCTATACCCAGTTTTTCAGCGAGCTTCTTAGACATTTCAATTTGTTCCTGCGGCAGTATATCAACTATGGTAAACATAACCTTATCAACATACTGTTTGCATTCAGATGCAAATTTCTGCATTTCTTCAAAAGAGCATTCTCCGAACTTAGGTCTTGTAACTCTTAAATATTCATCCTTTGTGGCAGCATTGAGACTTACTGATACTGTATCAATACGTTCTTTTAATAAATATGCAGTAGGTCTGCCATTTATAAGATCTGATAGTCCGTTTGTATTAAGTCGAATTGGGATATTCGGATAGTTCTCTTTTAAGAAATCCGCAGTGCTGCATAAAAGCTCAATAGACTCCGTAGGTTCGCCATATCCGCAGAATACTATTTCAGTGTATTTTGAAGGATCAGCATTTTTGATAGCATCGGTTATTTCTGCAAGAGATGGCTCGTGTTCAAGCCATAGAGGCTGAGAGCCATACGCGCTGTCGCCATTATTTCTTATGCAGAAAATACAGGCGCAGGGACATTTATTTGTGAGATTCAGATAAAGCTTATCTCCAACAGGATAAGCAAGTGTCATTGACTTTTGAGCCATAACTAAAATCCTCCTAAAAATTTACAGGGCGGTCAACAGACCGCCCACATCAGTTAAACTTATTTACAATAAAACTGTAACCAGCTTCCGTAATCTTTAAAATGCTCATCGAGAGTTTTTTTGTTTTCAAAGCCGGGATCATTGATAGTAAAATCAGCAGCAGTAAGATTTTCTGCATTTAATTTAGTGCAGCCTGTTACCAGTACGTAGTGCATACCTCCATAGACATTTGTTGCACCGACAATAACAGGACCTGTCTGAAGATGCTCATAAAGCGAATTCAGATTATAGCTGTTGCTGTTTCCTGAAATGGATATAACCTGATAACCAAGATTATAAACCTCTGCCCATAGAAGTGAATTATCGCTGTAGGTAAGATACTGCTTACACATTACGTCCGGAGTGATCTCTTCACCTGTATAATATGAGTGCATCATAGCCATACAGCTTGTAAGACATCCTACTCTTGCAATAGTCTTTGAGCCAATGTAAACGTTTCCCCAGCGAGGATCAGCCTGAGCATAATACGGAGCGTCATAAGAAACTCCGGTTTCTACCTCACCGATAAGTGCGCCGAATTTGTCAAATTCATATTTCTTTCCGTCTATATCTGCAATGCCGGTGAGCTTTCCATTTTCAGGATCTACATAATAGGTATTATTCATATAGCTTACCCAACCAAGACAGATCTGTCCGTTTGACGGATTGTAATAATAGCGGTTGCCGTTTGTGAGCTGCCAGCCGGTTTTAAGAATTCCATCAGCGGTAAAGAGATATGTGCAGCCGTCACCTAAAACAGATGCTCCGCTTGCAAAGCTGCCATCTTCATAATAATATGAAAATGTCTCGCCGCCGTCTCTTGTATACCAGCCTTCTTCTGAAATATCACTTTCAGATACGGTACGAACTTTCTTATATGTTCCGTTTTCTCCTATTTCAAGTAATGTGCATTCGCTGTCAGCAAAGGCATTTATCGGCATTGTGCCAATAGCAATTGCACAGCTTAAAATTGCCGCACAACTTTTAAAAATGTGATGCACTGCATACACGTCCTTCCAATAGTTTCAAACTGTAATCAAAAAATAACGTAAATTGGTAAGCTTGTCACCAATTTGTCATCATTATCTATTATATCACAAAAATTCTATTTGTCAAGGAAGAAAATCGCAAATTAAGATTTTTTTCGGTATATTTCGGTGAAAGGACCTATCAGTTGAAAAATTGGGAAAACCTCTTTGTGCGTTTTAACTATATAAAATGGTAAAAAATAGATGATAATGACGAATACTTAAATAGAGGGCTTTATACTGCTGCTGATAATATCGTACATTTCAGGACGTCTGTCACGGAATATTCCCCAGCTTAGCCTTGCGTCACGCAGCTCGTCAAGATCGAATGAATCAATTATAACACCGGCATAATCTCTCGATGCCTGCTGGATAACAGCTCCTGTATTATCCGTAATAAAAGAAGAACCGTAGAATGTCAGACTTGACTTCTGATACTGATTTTCCTCGCAAGGAATAACAGCTTCTGTACCGATCCTGTTAGCCGCAATAACAGGCATGAGATTTGCCGCAGAATGCCCCTGCATACATCTCTGCCAGTGTGGCATACTGTCAACTTCGAGTATAGGTTCAGAACCAATAGCAGTAGGGTAAAGCAGCATCTCTGCACCCATAAGAGCCATTGAGCGTGCTGTCTCCGGAAACCACTGATCCCAGCATATGCCTACACCTATACAGCCAAAGCGTGTATTCCATACCTTGAAGCCTGTGTCACCCGGTGTGAAGTAGAACTTCTCCTGATAAAAATGATCGTCAGGAATGTGTGTCTTTCTGTAAATTCCCAATATGCTTCCGTCTGCATCGATCATCGCCATGCTGTTAAAGGTATTATTTCCTGCACTTTCATAGAAGCTTATCGGAAGTACAACTCCCAGCTCCTTTGCAATTTTTCTGAAATGCAAAACAGCAGTATTTTCATCTGCACTCTGTGCAAACTGATAATATCCGTACTGACGCTCTTGACAGAAGTACGGACGTTCAAATAGCTCCGGCAGCAGTATAACATTAGCACCGTCAGCGGCAGCTTGACTTACAAGACGTTCAGCTGTCTGGATATTTTCATAAACTTCGGTATCGCAAGCCATCTGTACGGCTGCAACAGTAACATTTCTCATATAATTATGATCCTTTCTGATTTTAAATTCTTATCTACAACTTAGCAGGATTTTGTTTTCTTTATCTTCTGTCAAGAGTAGGTGGCATTGAAATCATATCGCAAGTTTTTGCCCCTTTAAGGGCGGAAACTTGTGAAAATAGGATTCCAAAGGGCGGTTCTGCCCTTTGGTAGGGATTTAAGGGGACAGCGTCCCCTTGCCTGCGTTGTGGATAGTGAATTTTAAATAGTAAATGTAGGTATCTGTTGTGTGATGCAGTGAATATTTCCGCCGCCTATAAGTATATCTCTTGCTGCAATAGGCTCGATGGTTCTGTAAGGGAAGCATTCACTTAAAATATCAATGGCTGTCTTGTCCATATCGTCCCCGAACTGCGGTACTAAAACAGCGTCATTGGTTATATAAAAATTCACATAGGATGCTGCTAAACGCTCTCCCGGTGTTCTGGTAGGCTCTCCGTCCCAAAGATCAAGCTCCTCGCATTCCTTTTGCGTCATGCAGACAGGATTTTTAGGTATTGGAAGAAGCCTTACCTTTATTTTTCTATCACGTGCATCAGTAGAATTTTCAAGCTTTTCAAGACACGCTGCGGACAGTGCATACTGCGGATCATTTTTATTATCCGTCCACGCTAAAACTACCTCGCCCGGTGCGGTAAATGCGCACACATTGTCAACATGTTCATTTGTTTCATCATTATATATACCTCTCGGCAGCCAGATAACCTTTTCAGCACCAAGACAGTCAAGCAGCTTTTCTTCTATCTGTGCCTTAGTCATATGAGGATTTCTTCCACGGCTCAAAAGGCAGCTTTCTGTTGTGATGATCGTTCCTTCACCATCACTATGTATACTTCCGCCTTCTAAAATAAAATCACGGCAGCAGTAGGTATCTTTAAAAAACAGATCGCATATCTTTCTTGCCACATGATTATCATTGTCCCATGGAAAATACAGTCCGTCCTCAAGACCGCCCCATGCGTTGAATCCCCAGTCTATGCCACGTATCTCACCTTTTGCATTTTTCACGAAAGTAGGCGCGGTATCTCTTGCCCATGAATCGTCTGTTGTGCATTCACAGAGTCTTACCTCAGACGGCAGAGCTGCACGGGCATTTTCATATTGATCGCTGCTGACAAGAACGGTGAGCTGTTCGCTTCTTGATATTATCCTTGCAATTTTGACAAAGGCTCTTCGTGCAGCATATCCGCCGCCCTGCCATGAATCAGCTCTCTCAGGCCATATCATAATAGTACCGCAGTGAGGTTCAAATTCGGCAGGCATAAAAAAACCGTCAGCCTTTGGCGATGATTTAAGTATACGCATATTTCAGTTTACTCCTATAAAATCATTTTGTACTATTATTATACTAAAGCAAATGAATAATGTCAAATAAGAATTTATAGTAAATGACAAATTTATTTGGCGTTTAATAATCACTATCCACAACTCGGGCAAGGGGATGCTGTCCATTTAGACCCCTACCAAAGGGCAGATACGCCCTTTGGAATCTCATAGATGCGCTGAATCTAAAAAATTCAATCGAATGTAACATAAAAACCTAAGAACCCCCTTGACGAAATAAGTAAAATAGGTTATAATTTATCTAATAACTTGAATTATGGTAAGGCGGCGGACAGCTTTGCCGGTGTAAGATATGGAGGGTGATAATATGGTAACAGAAATGTGTTCTGACAAGTTCGGTAAGCAGGGACTGACATTTGATGATGTTCTTCTGATCCCAGGTGCTTCTGATGTAACGCCGAATATGATTGATCTTCACACAACGCTTGTAAAGGGTGTAACTCTGAATACACCTATAATGACAGCTGCAATGGATACCGTAACTGAGGCGAAAATGGCTATTGCTATTGCACGAGAGGGCGGTATTGGTATTATTCATAAAAATATGACTATTGAGCAGCAGGCTGATGAAGTTGATAAGGTTAAGCGTTCTGAAAATGGCGTAATAGCTAATCCATTCTCTCTGACAGTAGATCATGTTGTAGCAGATGCTGATAATCTTATGGGTAAATATAGGATATCAGGAGTTCCGATTGTAGATAAGTCAGGTAAGCTGGTAGGTATTATCACAAACCGTGATATGAGATTTTTAAGTGATTTCAATCAGAAGATCGGTGATGTCATGACTAAGGATAATCTTATCACAGCTCCGGTCGGAACAACCATGGAGGAAGCTCAGGCTACGCTGCGACAGCATAAGATAGAAAAACTTCCTATCGTTGATGACGGCGGTTATCTCAAGGGTCTTATTACTATTAAGGATATTGAAAAATCTGTACAGTATCCAAATTCTGCACGTGATTCAAAGGGCAGACTTCTCTGCGGTGCTGCTATAGGCATTACAGGCGATGTTCTGGAAAGAGCCGGCGCTCTGGTTGAAGCTCAGGTCGATGTACTGGTTCTCGATTCCGCACACGGACACAGCAAAAATATCATGGAATGCCTTAAAAAGGTAAAGGCTGCTTACCCGAATATACCTGTAATTGCAGGTAATATTGCTACAGCTGAAGCTGCTGAGGATCTTATCGCAGCAGGTGCAGACGCTGTAAAGGTAGGCATTGGTCCGGGATCTATTTGTACAACAAGAGTAGTAGCAGGTATAGGCGTTCCGCAGATCACTGCTGTTTATGATGTTGCCAAGGTTGCTCAAAAATATGGAATCCCTGTTATTGCGGACGGCGGTATAAAATATTCAGGTGATATTGTAAAGGCTATTGCTGCCGGCGCAAATGTTGTAATGCTCGGTTCTCTGCTTGCAGGCTGCGAGGAATCTCCGGGAGAAACAGAGATCTATCAGGGCAGACAGTTCAAGGTTTACAGAGGAATGGGAAGTCTTGCTGCAATGGCTTGTGGTTCAAAGGATAGATATTTCCAGTCTGGTGCTAAAAAGCTCGTTCCGGAGGGCGTAGAAGGCAGAGTACCTTATAAGGGTGCTGTAGCAGATAGCGTATTTCAGCTTATCGGAGGTATTAGAGCCGGTATGGGTTACTGCGGCTGTCCTACCGTTGATGATATGCACAAAAAGGCTAAGTTTGTTCAAATTACAAGCGCTGGCCTTATTGAGAGCCATCCGCATGATATTCAGATCACAAAGGAAGCTCCAAACTACTCTGCTCACGTATAAATAAAAAATTAAAAATAGTAAGGCTTTCTGTCGATGGTTGTCCAAAGATAGAAAGCCTTGTTTTATTTTATATTATTATAACTCGTCTTCACAAGCTCAATGTACACCTTTTCGGCAGATTTTTCCACTGACTGCGTTAAAAATCCTTGCAGTACACAAAGTACAGCTGCGGATTTTTGTCTTGTCATTGGCAAAATCTGCTCGAAAATCCGCACATTTCGCTTATGAAGATAAGTTCTTAAAGCATATTTTTGACATAATAGAGCAAAGAAAAAATGTTTATGCAAACCATACAAAAAGAGGGATAATAGAAGGGTATATTTTTTACGCAGGAAGGTATTGACAAAGTGGGGGGAGGTATGGTATAATAATGGAGCTGTCGAAAGAGAGC
>CAMWPG010000075.1 GCA_947176075.1 uncultured Ruminococcus sp.
TACAAAACAAATTATTTCTATTTCAAAGAGAAAATTGGAATATTTAATAATAATATGTCGGAGAAAGTACAAACAGGCTTTTCAGATAATGTAAATTTTAAAATGACTTCGGGCTGGAATTATGCAGATGCATTTTTAGACGATATGCTTATAGGATATGACAATGCACTTGCCATACGAACAAAGCTTACGCTTGCAGCCGGAAGCAAAAAATTCGGAGATATTTATATAAGCAGTGAAAGGCTTCTTCGTGAGCCTCAACCTCTAAATAAAGAGTCACTTCTGGAAACAGCAGATATTATAAATAGCTTTTATTTGAAATATTCGATACCGACCTGCATGACAGCCTTTCCGGAGGCAGCAGAAATATATAAGGAATGTCTTCCTGAGAATATAACAATTCCGTCTCAGCTTGAACAGCTTGATAATTTATATGAAAATGTAGATTCAAAGATACGTACTGTCGATTCGTATCATGTGTTATCTACTTTTAAGGAGGATTATATCTATTACCGTACAGATTCAAGATGTACTTCAAATGGAGCATATTTTTTATACAGAAGTCTTATCAGAAAGATGGGGTATTCACCCGTGCCATATGATAGCTGTACAATTTCTCATATAAAAAACGATATTCATGGTGCTCTATATGATATATGTCTTTATGATAAGGTGACACCTGATATGCTTGATGTTTATATGTGTACCAACAGCAGCAATGTAGTTTCAATGATCTGTTTTAATGGTGTTGAATGGAAGAAAAATTCATTTTATAATGAAGAAGCTCTTGAGACAGGAAATCTTGAAAGCTATTATATAGGCACTCCTGTACTTTTGACAAAAATAGAAACAGACGTTGAAAATGGAAAACGATTGCTTGTATTAAAGGATTCATATGCCGACAATATGCTGCCGTTTTTAATTCAGCATTATTCAAAAATTGATGTTATAGATATGAATTGCCTTGACAGAAACATTTCAAAGCTTGTACACCCCTCTGATTATCAGCAGGTACTTATATTATGTGATGCAGATACATTTTTGAATGTAGAAGCTTTTGAATATTTAAGAGATGGAGAATAAAATAATGATAGATCTTCATATGCACAGTACATGTTCAGATGGACAGGATAAGCCGGAGAAGCTTATGGAAATTGCAGCAGCAGCAGGAATAAAGACACTATCCCTTACAGATCATGATACTATAAACGGACTTGAGAGAGCAAGCAAAGCTGCTAAGCGACTTGGATTAGATTTTATTACAGGAATAGAGATCAGTTCGCAAGGAGGACATGAGCTGCATATTCTGGGGTATGGTATTGATTATAATAATAAGGGGCTTATAAATTTTTATGAAGAAAATAGAGTATATAGAATAGAGCGCCGTAATAGATTTATAGAACTTCTGAATAAGAAAGGAATTCCAATAACCGCAGAATATATAAGCCTCATAAATGACGGTAAAAGTACAGGCAGACCGCATATTGCAAGAGCCTTGGTTAGTATGGGATATGCTGATTCAATTGATGATGCATTTGAAAAATATCTGCAAACTCCGGAATTCTATAGTTGTGAGCGCCCTAAACCCAATTATCAAACTTCAATAGAAATGATAAATAATGCAGGAGGTATAGCAGTTCTTGCTCACCCATATACACTAAAGCTTGACAATGACAAATTTAAAGAGCTTTTAAAAGATCTCATATCAGCAGGACTTTGCGGTATAGAGTGTTATTACAGCAGACATACGCCTGAGCAAACAGCATATTACAGGAGAATTGCAGATGAGTACGATCTTATATTTACCTGCGGTTCTGATTATCATGGACCTGATGTTAAGCCGGATATATTGCTCGGCAGAGGTTGCCGGGATTCTCTTATTAAAGCTAATATTCCCGAAAACGAGATAATAGAGAATCTAAATAATGCACTGCATAATTGCTCGAACAATAAAATGTAAAAATGTATAAAGGCAATTCAGGCAGCGTTTTATAAGTTTCCGAGGAGTTTAATGAAAAGCACCGTCAAGATATTTTCTTGGCGGTGCTTAAATGATATATTTTGAATTATAGTATATAAGACAACTGCTTCTTTGTATAGCGCTTTTGTTGACGTTGTCTTTGTGCAGTGTTGTTTATATATCTGAATCTACACACTCATTATAGCGGCTTTCATTTCACCTACGTATTTTCCAACAGCCTCAGCTGCATTTTCTGCGTTTTTTTCAATTATCTTTATTATTGCTGAGCCGACAATAGCTCCATCGGATAAAGCCGCCATTTTTTGTGCCTGCTGTGGATTGGATATGCCGAATCCCACAGCGCATGGTATATCTGTATTTTCACGTATAAGATTTATAATTGCGCCAATGTCAGTAGTTATTTCACTTCTTACTCCTGTAACGCCAAGACTTGATACAACATAAATGAAGCCTTTAGCCTCCTTTGCGATCATTGCGATGCGATGTTCTGAAGTCGGTGCAATCAGTGATATGAGATCTACGTCATACTTATCACAGATAGGCTGAAATTCGTCCTTTTCTTCAAAAGGTAGATCGGGAAGTATTATACCGTCAATGCCTATTTCAGAACAGGTACTTATGAACTTCTCCATACCATATGAAAAAACAACATTTGCATAGGTCATAAATACAAGAGGAATTTTTATATCACGGCGAAGCTCTCTTACAAAATCAAATATCTTGTTAGTTGTAACACCTCCGGCAAGAGCACGAATATTAGCACCTTGAATTACAGGACCTTCAGCTGTAGGATCTGAAAATGGAATTCCCAATTCGATAAGGTCAGCGCCGTTTTGTACTGCTGCACGAACCACCTTACCAGTAGTTTCAAGATCAGGATCACCGCAGGTTATAAAAGGTATGAATGCCTTTCCATTTTTAAATGCTTCTCTTATATTACTCATATATGTCAACTCCTCTATATCTTGCTATAGCAGCGCAGTCCTTATCTCCTCTGCCTGAAACTGTTATTACTATGATCTTATCCTTATCCATTTTTGGTGCTATTTTCATAGCATGAGCAACAGCGTGGGCTGATTCGATAGCTGGAATGATTCCTTCTGTTCTGGAGAGAAATTCAAAAGCATTTACAGCTTCATCATCAGTTACAGGAACATATTCAGCTCTTCCTATATCGTGAAGATATGCATGTTCAGGGCCTACACCCGGATAATCAAGGCCTGCTGAAATTGAGTAAACAGGTGCTATCTGACCAAATTCATCCTGACAGAAATATGATTTCATTCCGTGAAAAATTCCGACTCTGCCTGTATTGACAGTTGCAGCAGTTTCAAATGTATCAATACCTCTTCCAGCAGCCTCGCATCCGATTAGCCTTACTTCATTATCATCAATAAAATGATAAAAGCTGCCCATTGCATTTGAACCGCCGCCTACGCATGCAATTATTGCATCAGGAAGACGTCCCTCTTTTTCAAGCATCTGAGCCTTTGTTTCTCGGGAAATAACTGCCTGAAAATCACGCACGATTGTTGGGAATGGGTGAGGACCCATAACAGATCCGAGACAATAATGCGTATCTTCAATACGTGATGTCCATTCTCTCATAGCTTCTGAAACTGCATCTTTGAGCGTTGCAGTTCCGGATGTTACAGGTATTACTTTGGCGCCTAAAAGCTCCATTCTATAAACATTGAGCGCCTGACGCTTTGTATCCTCTTCACCCATGAATACAACGCATTCCATGTTCATAAGGGCAGCAGCGGTAGCCGTTGCAACGCCGTGCTGACCTGCACCGGTTTCTGCTATGAGACGTGTTTTCCCCATTTTCTTTGCAAGCAAAGCCTGCCCCAAAACATTGTTTATCTTGTGAGAGCCTGTGTGGTTAAGATCCTCACGTTTAAGATATATCTTAGCACCGCCCAGTGTCTTAGTAAGCTTTTCGGCGTAGTAAAGTCTTGACGGTCTGCCGGCATATTCATTAAAAAGCCCTATAAGTTCTCGATTAAATTCAGGATCATTTTTATAGAAATTATAAGCATTTTCCAGTTCTATAATGGCATTCATCAGTGTTTCCGGAATATATTGACCGCCATGAATTCCGAATCGTCCGTTTTTATTACTCATTGGTTTTATCCGCCTTTCTGACAGCTTCCATAAATGCTGCCATTTTATCTTTATCTTTAAAGCCGTTTGTTTCAAGTGAGGAGCTTGCATCAACTCCAAATGGATGAAGCTTTTCTATTGCAGAGAAAACATTCTGCGCATCAAGTCCTCCTGCAAGAAAGTACGGTCTGTTTATATCGTTTATAAGTGAATGGTCAAATGTTTCACCTGAGCCTTCACCTGAATCAAGAAGAACGATATCCGCTGTGCTTTTATTTGCGAGAGAAACATCATTCAAGGTTTTGATTTTAAATGCCTTTATTATAGTGCAGTCAGAATTTTTTCTAAGCTCTTCAATATAATAATTGTCCTCACTGCCATGAAGCTGAACAGCATCTATAATACCCTCGTTGAGCATTGATAAAATACTCTCTATTTCTTCATTTACAAAAACGCCTACAGGAATTATTCCTTCTTTAAGCTCATTGCGCAGTGCCTTTGCATTTGCGGGTGTTATATATCTTTTGCTTTTTTTCGCAAACACGAATCCTATATATGAGGGTGTCAGTTCATTTGCAAAGTTTATATCTTCCATTCTGCGCAAACCGCACAGCTTTATCTTAGTCATATTTCACCCCGAAGTTCTGAGAGCTTTTGCTTTTTATCTTCTGCACGCATAAGTGTCTCGCCGATAAGAACTGCATCAGTTCCTGTTTCACGAAGCACTGCGATGTCATCGGCATTCTTTATTCCGCTTTCTGACACAAATATAATATCTTTGGGTACAAGATCTCTCATGCGTCTGCTGTTGTCTGTATCTACTGAAAAATCCTTGAGATTGCGGTTATTAACACCGATCATTCTTGCCCCAGCGCTTATAGCAGCTCTTATTTCAGATTCATTATGGGCTTCAACAAGTGCAGAAATTCCAAGCATATCACAGATTTTAATGTACTCTGCTATTTTTTTCTCAGACAGGATAGCACATATGAGAAGTACAGCCTTTGCACCGAGAATTTTCGCTTCATATATCATATACTCATCTACGGTAAAATCTTTTCTGATGCATGGAATGTTTACAGCTGATGCTATCTCACGGAGGTATTCATCATTACCAAGGAATCTTGTAGGCTCAGTGAGAACAGATATACAGTCAGCGCCAGCGGCTTCATATTCCTTTGCGATTTCAAGATATGGAAAATTTTGAGCTATGATTCCCTTTGAAGGTGATGCTTTTTTGCATTCGCATATAAACGATATGCCATCTTTTTTAAGTGCATTCTCAAACTCAAAATTGCCTTTTGGAAGTGATAATGCCATCTCCTTTATTTTTTCAAGAGATATTTTTTCTTTAGCGGTTTTTGTACGCTTTCTTGCAGCCTCAGCAAGTTCATCAAGTATAGTCATAATTTTCTCCTTAGATATTTGAAAGTGCTATAAGCTTTTCAAGAGTCTCCATAGCCTTGCCTGAGTCAATGATCTCCTCGGCGAGCTTTATGCCATCTGCAATTGAATCAGATTTTTCACCAATGCAAAGTGCAGCAGCGGCATTGAGTAGTACAGCGTTTCTTTTATGACCCTTTTCACCGCTGAGAACAGCTCTTGTGATAGCTGCATTCTCTGCTGGAGAACCGCCTTTAAGATCATCTTTAGTACATCTTTCAAAACCGAAATCTTCCGGCTTTATTTCAAAGCTTCTATACCATCCGTTTTTGAATTCAGATATATAGGTCGGAGCGCTCAAAGAAATTTCATCGAGCTTATCCTGACCGTAAACTACCATGCCATTCTTAACACCCAATTTCATAAGTACCTGAGCAAGAGGCTCTACAAGTGAACGGTCATATACTCCAAGGAGCTGGCGCTTTGGTGATGCAGGATTAGTTAGTGGGCCAAGGATATTGAATACAGTTCTGATACCAAGCTCTTTTCTTATAGGTCCCACATACTTCATTGAAGTGTGATATTTTTGAGCAAAGAAGAAGCAGAATCCCACCTGCTCAAGAAGCTCTATGCATTTTTCAGGTTCGAGATTTATATTAACTTCAAGTGCCTCAAGGCAATCAGCTGTACCGCATGAAGATGAAGCTGCACGATTGCCGTGCTTTGCAACTTTGAGTCCTGCCGCAGCACATACAATGGCAGTTGTAGTGGAAATATTAAAGCTGTGTGAACCATCTCCGCCTGTACCAACTATTTCAAGCAGGTCAAGATCATTTTCCACTTTAATTGCAGCATTACGCATTGCCTGAGCGCAGCCTGTTATCTCATCTATAGTTTCAGATTTTGTACTTTTGGTAGACAGAGCAGCAAGAAATGCAGCATTTTGCGTTGTACTTGTATTACCACTCATTATCTCTGACATTACCTCATATGCTTCATCATAGGTAAGATCCATTTTATCAACAATTTTTACAATGGCTTCTTTAATCATAACAATTATCTCCTTACAGATTTATAAAGTTTTTAAGCATTTGTTTGCCGTCCGGCGTCATAATTGATTCTGGATGAAATTGTACTCCGAATATAGGATATTCCTTATGTGAAACAGCCATTACTTCGCCGTCGTCTGTTACGGCTGTTATTTTCAGGCAATCAGGAATAGTCTCTGGATCTGCTGCAAGTGAATGATACCTTGCAACCAGCGCATTTTGAGGTATATCTTTAAATAATGCACATTCAGTATCAAATTGTACGACAGACTGTTTGCCATGCATAAGCTCTCTTGCATATGTTATAGTTGCACCATATGCACTGCATATAGCCTGATGACCGAGGCATACGCCCAGTGTTGGTATTTTTTTTGAAATAGTTTTAGCCGTTTCAATGATTATTCCTGCGTCCTCAGGTCTGCCGGGACCTGGAGAGAGGATTATTTTTTTTGGAGAAATATTTATTATTTCATCTATAGTCATTTCATCATTACGGATAACCTTGATATCCGGACAAATTTCGCCGATAAGCTGATAGAGATTATATGAAAAACTGTCATAATTATCAATCAGTAAAATCATAAGTCCACCTCACTTGCTGATTTAAGAGCGCTTATAACAGCAGCTGCTTTATTTATACATTCCTGATATTCTTTTTCCGGAACAGAGTCGGCAACAATTCCGGCTCCGCTTCTTACAAATACCTTTCCATTTTTTTTGTATGCAAGTCTTATCGCAATACAAACATCGAGATTTCCTGTAAAATCGATATATCCTACAGCTCCGCCGTATATGCCGCGCTTATTATTTTCAAGCTCGCCTATGAGCTGGCAGGCTCTTATCTTAGGAGCGCCTGAAAGTGTACCGGCTGGAAGAACTGCTCTTACAGCATCAAGCGCATCATATTTTGGATCGATCTCGCCGCATACTGTAGATCCTATATGCATAACGTGAGAATAGCGTTCTATAGTGTGGAGCTTTTCTACATTTACTGTACCAAATTTGCTTATCTTGCCAAGATCGTTTCTTCCAAGATCAACAAGCATATTATGCTCTGCCAGTTCCTTTTTATCTTGGAGCAGATCGGCTTCAATAGCCTTATCTTCAGCCTCCGTCTTTCCTCTGGGACGTGTTCCGGCAAGAGGGAATGTATGAAGAATACCATTTTCAAGTTTTACGAGTGTTTCAGGTGAAGCACCTGCGACTTCAACGTCAGTTCCGGAAAAATAAAACATATATGGAGAAGGATTTACAGTTCGTAATATACGATATGTGTTAAAAAGGCTTCCTTCGAACGGAGCTGAAAGACGATTTGAAAGTACTATTTGGAAAATATCGCCCTCTTTAATGTGATCTTTAGCCTTTTCGACCATTGCACAGAATTGTTCTTTATTGAAGAGCGGTGTTACTTCACCTGTAAGATGTCCGCACATCTCAGTTTTCTTTACACCGTTGCGGAGAAGATCCGCTATGTTTTTCAGTTCGAATATAGCCTTATTATATCCTGACTCAGGGTCAGAAAGTTGTATATTAGCAATAAGAATTATCTTTTGTTTTACATTGTCAAATGCGATTACTTTATCAAAAAGCATTAGATCGATATCCTTAAAATTCTCTGTATCCTCTGCGTTATTCCTTACAGAAGGTTCGCTGTAGCCGAGAAAATCGTATGAAAAGTAGCCCACAAGTCCGCCTGTAAATGACGGCAGATAATCGAATTTCGGACTTTTATATTCTGACATTATCTGTCGTATCTGATGACTTGGATCATCTGTTTCAATGCGAAGCTCACCTACCTTCATCTGATTTCCTGAGCATGAAATTTCAAGCTTAGGATCAAATCCAAGGAATGTGTATCTGCCCCATTTTTCATTTGCAGTTGCAGATTCTAAGATATAGCAGTGAGAAGACATAATTTTCAGAATTTGTAATGCTTGTGACGGCGTACATATATCCGATAGGATCTCACAGCTTACAGGAAGAATATCATACTTGCCTTCTTTGGCGATTTCCATGACTTCATCAATAGTAGGGGAATATTTCATAATGCACCTCCAAAAATATAAAAAGCTTCTCGTTTTCTGTACGAGAAGCTTAAAAGTAAAAAATCCCGACAGAAAACATTCTGTCAAGGACGAACAATGATCTTATCCGCGGTGCCACCTTGATTCACAGCTTAAATTAAAAAGCCATGCACTTATAGAGTACTATCATACTCCTGATGATTAACGCACATCTTTACGTCGCATAATACTTTGCACCAAATTTAAGTGCATTTGAATGCGCCCTCAACGGTCCATTTGATAATCTGTTTTTCACCCGACTCACAGCAACACGGGCTCTCTGTAGAAGCATAATTACCTTTACATCCGCATCAACGGTTTGCTCTTATATTATATTACCTTTTTTCCCTTTTGTCAATAGGTTTAAGAAAAAATGTTTTTTATTTTTGAGTTGCAAATAGATATAACCTAATTAAGTAACAAATACATAATTTGCATAAACTGTTGAAATATAAAATTAAATTGAATTTTAATTTACGATTGGAAAGCCGTTTTTAACAGATTGACTTCTTTGTGAAAATATGATATAATTATCTTAAATAAATTGAAATTTGTATTATCAATTGATTGAAATATGAATATTTATTTTGTAAAC
>CAMWPG010000076.1 GCA_947176075.1 uncultured Ruminococcus sp.
ATATATATCAATATAAGCGATAAAATATGAAAACAAGTTATTATGTTTTTTGAAAAAGCAAAAATTTGAAAATGATGCATAGAATAAACAGAGGTGATTTTATGAAAACTCCGGATTATGAGATTGTTCTAAGGGAACAGTGCGATGGATATGTAAGGCAGATCATCCGATTTAAAAATGGAACAACTGTTGATATGAGAATACCTGAACATACGTCAGATGAAAGTGAAAAGCTTTCTGGACAGATTACAAAAGCTTGCTTTGAATTAGTTTTTCCTGATGAAGATTGGGATGGAAAGAGCTTGTATGTTATAACATAAATTGTTTTTATGCATATATACTGCCTATATTACAAATGAAAAATTTATTTGTAGTTTTCAAAGACCTGCATTATATGTATAGGTTGGATACGATGTTTTTTTCTCATATATCCACATATATCAATTACCCTCCTTTTCCCATGGCCAAGGATTCTGCACCCAGTTCCATTTTTCGTTTGTGTCAGACTGATCTGCTCTTACAGGTCCGTAGAGACGTGTATACTGCTCTAAGATATTTTGTCTCATTGCCTTATACTTTTTATATTTTTGCATGGCTTCTTTACATTCAGGATGTGAATCAAGATATAACTGTAGGTCATATAGTGCAAAATCATATTGCTGTAAGGTACAAAGCAATTCTCTGCGTTCATTCATAGGAGCAGTCACCTCCTTTAAATGGATAGTCAAGCTCGGGGAACATAGTTCCTCTGCAAAATCCTTCATTTGCTTCGTATATTTCACCCCATTGTTGGTATGGCACATATGCCATACCTATGGGAGTCTTTTCAGGAAATGGACTTACTGCATCATTTCTCCAGTGATGTGCAGCTACTGCTGATTCTTCACTTGCAGGAGAATGTCTGAATTCGCATGGCATTCGCATAAAATCATATATTTCCTTCAATCTGAGCAGCTCCTTTCTAATTATTGAGAGTGTTTGCCCTCTTTTCTCATTATATTCATTCGACGTATGTATGTGTTACACGGTTTATGTGTGGTGCTTTTTTGATAGTTGTGTGAAAAATGATAAAAAGTATTGTAATTAGTTATTCTGTATGGTATAATAAGTGTAAAATATTGGGGTATATCATTAAACTTATTACAAATCTTAGGAAGGGATAATATATGAAAAAACATCGCATTGCTGCTATTTTTATGGGTGCTGTTATATCTGTTCAATGCTTAGCAGCTATTACTGCACATGCTGCTGAAAAAGAGATAAATGATAAAGAAAAGATTATAGGACAGCTGCATGAAAATGATGATATTACCGCACTTATGCTGCTCACAGACGGCGTTTCTGACAAATCAAGAGAGACAGTACTTCCTGAGTATTATGATCTCAGACAAAAGGGGATAGCTACATCTGTAAAGGATCAAGGAGCTTACGGTGACTGCTGGTCATTTTCAGCTATGAATTCAATAGAATCTTCGCTCATAAAAAAAGAATCATATATTGATCTTTCCGAATGGATGACAGCATATTATACATATTGCGATAAATTTGGATTTCCTTGGGACGATGAAATCGGCTCATTGTTCGATGCTGGAGGAACTTATAATTATATATCAGCTATGCTTGCTGCCGGTATAGGAGCATTTAAAGAGCGCAGTGATAAGTGGTATTATGGCGATGAAACTATTATAAAAGATAAATCTACAGCTGATGCTGTGAGAAAAATGCGTGATTATCAGATAACCAATATAGAGTATTTTCCATATTGGCATGGTCATGATGTGCTGCCGGATCAAATACATGCGATCAAGAATGTACTTTACAGCGATCATTCTCTTGTGATAAATTATGCTCATTTTGATGATTGTTATAATGAGGAAAGCTGCTCATACTGTACGGCTGAGAAATATATCTATTATGAGGATAAGCCGTTTCACTCTGTAAGCTTAGTCGGTTGGGATGATGATTATCCGGCAGAAAATTTTCTTAATGTTCCAGATTCAGACGGAGCATGGCTTTGTAAGAACAGCTGGGGAGAAGATTGGGGCGGCGGCGGATATTTCTGGCTGTCATATACGGATCCTACTATTTATGAAGCATTCTATTTTGATGCTGAACCTGTGAAGAAGTATTCTGATATTCATGTTTATGATGATTACGGTGCTACAAATATGATTTCAGCATATGGCAACGATGAGAGTGAGTATGATTATCTGGCAAATGTATTTACCGCAGAGGAGGACTGCTTCGTAACAGCCGCAATGATAAGTACTGTTAATACAGATGAAAATTATGAGATAACCGTTTACTCTGGGCTTACAGATCCGGCTGATCCTTGTTCCGGTAAACCAGGAGAAACTATAAAAGGTGTCATATCTAATGTCGGTTATCATACAATAGATTTTGAATCACCTGTTTATGTTGGTGCAGGAGAGAGCTATTCTGTAGTTGTGAAGCTTGGCGGTGAAATGGGTTATCATATTGCTTGCGAAGGATATATAGATTGCAAGGCTTTCTATGAGGACGGAACAAGCGAAGAGTTCTTAGATGATATGGGAAAATATATTTCAAGAGATTTCAGTAAGGGACAGAGCTTTATAAGTAATAACGGAATTAACTGGAGTGACAATTATGAAAATGGTTTATATATATCTGAGATAGAGGGTGACGGCAAAGAGGCAAATGAAGATGGACTTATTATTAAAAAATATGTGTATTATGAAAACATTGCAAATAATAGTATAAAAACTTTTACAAAGCCTGCTGATGCTGTAGTGTTCTCTGAGTATTCAAGTAAGCTTCCTTTAGGCGCTAAGATATCTCTTTCAGCTCCATGCGGAGGTACTATAAAATATTCTGTCAATGGCGGTGAATACAAGACATACACAGAGCCTATCACTTTTAACGGTGATATGACAATATCGGCATATACAAATAAAAACAATGTATATCAAAAAAGCTATGTTCAGCAGAAAGCAGAGCTTTCTTGTATTCTTATATGCAAGAATGGTAAATGCAAGTATATTTATGAAACAGATGAAGGAACAGACAATTACGTAGAATATCTGTACAATGATGAAAAAAGCGTAGATATACAGCTTATTTCAACAGGAAATATGAGTGCAGGTGATACTAATATTAAATCCGGCTTATATTATACTATATCGACTGAAAATGAAAACAATGTTATTGTCATTGATGTTTCTGAAAAAGGTAAGCTGGATAGTAAGTATACAATAAATTTTGTGAAGATCACGCCTGTTATTGGAGATGTAAAAATAGATGGAGTTATAAATATAGCAGATGCAACAGCGGTATTGCGTATGTACGCTATGAATGCTGCCGGCATAATTGATGACAGCTTCAGTGAGCAGCAATATTCCAATGCTGATGTAAATAAAGATGGTAATATCAATATAGAAGATGCAACGCTTATACTAATATATTATGCTGAAAATGCAGTCGGACTTAAAACCGGTTCTTAACAAAAAGCTGCCGCACATGGTAAATGTGCGGCAGTTCTTTATTTTTAAATTATGTACCAGCTTAGTTTACAGTAGGTTTTTTTGTGATATTTTCCATTGCGCTTCCCGGATTACTTTCAATATATTCAAGAGCGCCGGAATCGAATTCAACCTTAAAGAGCATTCCTACAAGACCAGGATTACTGTGGATGTTAATAGTTACTGTAATAGTATCTCCAACTTTACCGCTTGCGCAGCTTGAAGAGATAGTAAACTGTCCAGGTTGTACCTGAGCTTGCTGAGTAGGAGTTGCATTGCCAACTGTGACGTATCCGGCTACAGTCTTAACATCAAGCTGCTCCTCGTCCCAGTTTACAAAGTCCGGAGATGACAGAATGATAGGATAATTTCCATCAGGAGTTCCTTCCTTGATTCTGAATTCAAGCTCCATCATATCGCCTTCAAAAAGCTTATCACAGTTGCCTGTCATATCAAGCCAGTAAATGGATTCAGAAACAGGAACTGCAACATAAGGATTTGTTTCAGTCTGAACCTCTGTGACTACCTCTGTAACATCCTGACCCTTTGCATCAGTAACAGCAGCGCCGCCGGCTTCAGTAACTATGACCTTTTTTGTGTAAACCACTGTCTGAGGTGCATTTGTCTGAGCATTAGGAGCTTCTGTGGGATCCTGAACATTTCCGGAAGGCTTGCTTGGATCCATTCCAAATGTGATTTCCTGTTTAAGGAAATCAGTAGAATCCTCTATAGCAGCATTTGTACTTTTTTCCCTACTGCTGTTATCCCCATTATTATTGGCAGCTGTGCTGTTTTCAGCTGTATTATTTTCCCCATTATCAGAAACTTCTGAATTTTCACCGGAAGCAGAAGAAATGTCTGCATCATCTTTGCTGCAGGCGCTCAATGTAACCCCCATTGCTGCAACCAGTAAAATGGCTGCAATACGTGCATGTAATGATTTCATATATGCCCGTCCTTTCTGTATTATATTTATTCTATTATACACGCCTTTACAGAAAAAGTCAAGACTTTTTTTAAATTAAAATAAATGGAAGAAAAAGAGCGTAAAATCCTTGATTTTTTGATCAGAATAAAGTATACTATATAATGTATATAGATCAATGCCGCATGCTTTTTTTAAGGCATTGCAATAATACATAATAATTTTTATAAAGGAGTAATCAGAAATGGCAAATAGTATATTTACAATAAGCGAGCTGAAAGAAAATTATAATGCTGTTATGCGTCTGCTGTCAGAAGTTCAGGCAGATCATATTCATACTCAGAAGTCGATAGATCTTTTAGAAAGGCTACCTATGCAAAGTGTTCCGGGAGATATAGCTGGACAGGCAAAGGCTAATGCTGCAATGGAAATTGTGAAATTTCGTGAGAGTACAAATCAGAAGCTTATAGACGCTTATATGAAAATGTATAATGATCTCAAGACAGTGATTTTTGAGCAGGAAGAAAAAGAGGAAGCTTCTGATGAAAAAAACTGATTTGCAAACGGCGGTCTTATATACCTGTGAGCTTTGTCATCAATATGAAAAAAATGGGCGAACTATAGGCGGCAGTTGTATACCGGCAGGCAGATATGCACGATTTGCATATTTGAAATATATGCTTTTTCTTGCAAATTCTAATAATTCACTGAACATGGCGGAAATAAACTTTATTTGCGGTTGTCTTAATATGAATTTATCGGCTCAGTATCTAAACCGATTTCTTTCAGAAAATAAAATAACTCAGAAAAGTGTTTGCGATACTCTTGCCGCCATGCTGGAGCTTTTTACTGATGCAGATATGTTAAACGGCGATCCTACAGGCAGCATATCACTTTTATTTATTGAAACTATAAATTCTGTTGGACTTATGCTCAGCGCTATGGACGGATCTGCCGATGTTTTTCAGACAACGTCAATTGCACAAATAATGGTAAGACTTCGCTCAGATAGAATTACAGCTTTGAAATTCTGGCAAAGTCCTTTGAAAAATCGTGCCGCACGAGTTCCGAATGATTTCACTTTTTCGGACACCGCTGCCAGTGACGGTGCTGTGGATAGAAAAGAAGAGATAACAGCTGAAATAACTGAGGATACGACTGAAACCGTTGAAGAGCTTATGGAGACACTGCATAGTCTTACAGGTCTCAAACGTGTAAAAGAAGAGCTCGACACTCTGATAAATCTTATAAAGATAAGAAAGCTTCGTGAGGAGCGTGGTCTGCCTGAGCTTTCGTTATCATTGCACATGGTTTTTTCCGGCAATCCTGGTACAGGTAAAACAACTGTTGCAAGACTTCTTGCTAAGATCTACTCAAAGCTTGGGATTTTGCATAAAGGACATCTTGTTGAAACAGATCGTGCAGATCTTGTGAGCGGATATGTAGGACAGACGGCTATAAAGACTGCCAAGGTTATTGAAGCTGCAATGGGCGGAGTGCTGTTCATAGACGAGGCGTATACTCTTACCTCGGGTGCTGGTTCTAATGATTTTGGTATGGAGGCTGTCAATACGCTGTTGAAAGAAATGGAAGATCACAGAGATGATTTTATTGTAATTGTTGCGGGATATCCCGATGAAATGGAACAGTTCCTTGAATCAAATCCGGGTCTCCATTCAAGATTCCGTACTAAGATACTTTTTGAAGATTATTCTCCGCCTGAACTTATGGATATATTTAAAAATATGTGCAAAGGCTATGCTCTTATACCTACAAAAGAAGCAGAACTTTGCGCTCTTCGTTTTTTTCAGAAACGCTGCGAGGATGCTGATGAGAATTTTGCCAATGCAAGAGATGTGCGTAACTTTGTGGACAGCGCACTTTCTAATCAGGCAAATCGTATTGCTAAAATAAGCGGAGAGATCTCAGATGAGACGCTTACATCTTTGGAGCTTTCTGATGTAGAAAATATTATTCTTAACTGAAGAGGGCATTCATAAATGAATATACATATTAAAAAAAGACATTTAAGACCAATGCAGGCAATAGCTCTTGGCTTTGCGTTAATTATTCTTGCAGGAACTATTTTGCTTATGCTGCCGATATCTGTAAAACCCGGCAGGCATCTGCCGTTTTATGATGCGCTTTTTACATCGACAAGTGCGGTTTGCGTAACAGGACTATTGGTAACGGATTCGGCAGACACATTTACAGCATTCGGGCAGACAGTTATCGGAATACTTATACAGATAGGCGGATTGGGAATAACCACTATAGGTCTCGGCTTTATTTCAATGGCTGGTAAAAAAATACGTATGCGTGACAGAGTGCTTTTACGTGAAGCACTGAATTATCCTTCTATGATGGGTCTGAAAGGACTTATTAAATGGGTGCTTCTTACAACATTTATAGTAGAAGCGGCAGGCGCATTTTTAAGCTTTTTTGTGTTTGTGCAGGATCATTCATTCTGGCATTCTGTGGGAATAAGTATATTTCACTCTGTTGCATCGTTTAACAATGCAGGATTTGATATTTTAGGCGGCGGCAGAGGACTTTCCGATTATATCGACAATGTTCCTTTGAATCTGATAACGGCTTTTCTTATTATTGCCGGCGGTCTGGGATTTTTTGTAATAAGCGAAATTACACGTAAAAGAAATATTAAAAGATGGAGTCTGCATACAAAGGTAGTCTGTCTTATGACTGTTATACTTACACTTGGAGGAATGCTTCTTTTAAAGCTTACAGACAGAGATATTTCATGGCTGGTTGCATTTTTCACAAGTGTTTCTACAAGAACTGCTGGCTTTTCAACATATAGTATAGGCAGCTTCAGCGATGCAGGACTTATGGTGATAATGCTGCTGATGTTTATAGGTTCAGCTCCGGGTTCTACAGGCGGAGGTATAAAAGTCACGACTGTATTTACTATATTCCGTGCAATTATAGCATATCCATCAGGACGTTCTGTTACGGCATTCAGGAGAAGAATATCATCTTCCGCAGTGCATTCTGCTTTTACGATATTTGTAATAGCGCTCAGTGTTATATTTACCTGTACGCTTATGCTTAGCATATTTGAACCGGATATCCCGTTGTCTGATCTTTTATGTGAGTCCTTTTCAGCTTATGCAACGGTAGGACTTTCTACGGGAATAACATCGGTTCTATGTCTGCCGTCTAAAATTTGTATTATAGCAGCAATGTATATGGGAAGACTTGGATCCCTTACCATTGTGAGTCTTTTTGCAAGGAAACACGTACAGCTTACAGAACTTCCAGAAGGTCAGCTTCCTATTGGATAATGAAAGGAGACAGAACAGATAATGAGAAAAAAGCAGCAGAAAAAACTTGTATACGGTATTATAGGGCTTGGACGATTTGGATTTGCAGTTGCTGAAAGTCTTGCAGCAAATGACTGTGAGCTTGTGGTAGTTGACAGAGATGAAGATAAGATAAACAAGGCATCGGGATTTACTGATAATGCGTATGTTATAAATTCTCTTACCAAGGAAAGTTTGCAGCAAGCAGGTATACATGAATGTGATATTGTAATAATTGGAATTGCAGGGGAGATAGATGTCTGTATTCTCACCACGCTTTATGTAAAAAGATTTGGCGTAAACAGAGTGATAGTCAAAGCGACCAGTGAGGAACATGGCGATATACTGGAAATGATGGGCGCAGAGGTCGTATATCCTGAGCGTGACATGGCGGTGAGACTTGCCAATAAGCTTTTAGCTCCGAATCTTCTGGAATATATTGAACTTAGCGATGATATAAATATCATGGAGATAGAGCTTACTGATAAGATGGCAGGGCAGAGCATTCTTTCGCTTGACGTTCGTAAAAATTACCAGCTTAATATTGTTGCGATAAAGCATGATGATAATGTTATCATTGACTTTAAGCCGAGCTATCAGTTCAGTCGAGGGGATACGATAACAGTTATCGGGCGTAAAGAAAATATAGAACGATTTGAATCGGTACTATAACATAAAAAACGGACTGACGAAATACGGGCACTCATAAAGAAGTTTTCGCCATAGCACTTATGATTTTCAGTCAAAAGTGCTATGGTGTTTCTATTGATAATGTAACGGCTTTTATGTATAATTATTACTAAGATAAATCGGTATTTAACAGAATTATTGCAAAGGAGTAATAAAATGAAAATTGAACATATTGCTATGTATGTAACTGATTTAGAATCTGTAAGGAAATTTTTTATAAAGTATTTTGGTGCTAAATCAAACAATAGATATCACAATTTAAAGACTGGTTTCAGCTCATATTTTTTATCGTTTGATGATGGCGCAAGATTAGAAATAATGAATAAGCCGCAGATGAATAATATAGTTAAAAAACTTGAAAAGCAAAGTGGATGGTATCATACAAAGAATGAAATA
>CAMWPG010000077.1 GCA_947176075.1 uncultured Ruminococcus sp.
GAGACCCTCCCTAAAGAAAAAAAAAACTCTAAAAATATATGATAATATAATAAAATACCGAACTATACATAAATGACAAGTTAATGTGACACAAGCTCTTTAGAGGAAATGATAATAAATGGAGGTTTTCTATTATGGAAAGCAGAAATATGACAGAAAAGGAGTTTGAGGAATTTCAGCAATTGCTCGCACGAGAACTTGGAGCGATAGACCCTGACAGGGATAAAGAGGAAGAAGTAATAACTGAGATGCTTCGTCATGAGGGCGCAGCTCATGAGGCGGCAAAAACTGCCGGCAGTGCTTTGCGTGAGCTTGCAGCAAGAAGAGCTGCTGAAGAGAGAGCTTTTACAGTAAGAGAAGAAACAGAGAAAAATATGCAGTATAATGCGAATGCTGCTGATACTGTAAATATTGACGAAATGCTCAGGCACGAAGCTGAGCCTGAGGCGGCTGTTTCAGTGCAGGAAACGGCGTCAAAAGTGATTCGTGGAAAATATGAAAAGGTAGTAGAAGAACCGGTGATACCTTCTGAACCTGAAGCGCCAAAGGCGAGTGGAATTCTTAAAAAGCCGGGCAAGTATGAAAAAGTAACTGAAGAGCAGGAGGGATATTTTAATCCGGAGACCCCGAAGGAAACTGCGGCACAGCGCCGCCGCAGAGCTAAGAAGAATACTAAAATACTGCGGATAGCGATCGGTTTGTCGGCTGTGTTTATTGTAGGTCTTTCAGCAGGGCTTATAGTAAATACTATAAAGGCAAATAACAATAAGCCGCAGCCTGACCGCCCTGTCTCCGCAGTACAGACAGATGCAAACGGAAATGTCATTGACAGCGGAAAAGCAGGCGAATGCAGTATTATAAGCATAACGCCGCTTAACACTTATACGGCAGTTATTGTAGGCAAAACTGTTCCTGTACAGATAAGCATGGCAACCACTGGTACAGTAGATGCAGGAGATCTTTTATGGACAAGTAGTGATACATCTATTGCATCGGTTGACGAGGATGGTATAATCAAGGGCATTTCGGCAGGAACGTGTGATATCACTATATCTGCAAAGGCTGATCCTTCTGTCAGCGCAAGTATGAGCTGCACTGTACGCAAGATGGAGAAAAAGAATGGCGTGACATATGTGGATGGAATACTTCTTATAAATAAGAGCTATGGTGCGGATGCCTCCTTTGATCCGGGTGATCTTACAGAAGAAACTCAGAATGCGTTCAATGACCTGTGTGCAGCTGCCGCAAAGGAAGATCTCACCATATATTATGCATCAGGATACAGAAGTCATGATGAACAGGTAGAGATTTATAATGACTATATAGATGTATATGGAGCTGAGATGGCAGATACTTTCTCGGCAAGACCGGGATTTTCTGAGCATCAGTCAGCGCTTGTTATTGATGTAAACTCTATTGATGATACTTTCGACGATACGCCTGAGGCTAAGTGGCTTGAAAAGCACTGTGCAGAATTTGGATTTATCATAAGATATCCTAAAGGAAAAGAACATATTACAGGATATAAGTATGAATCGTGGCATATTCGTTATGTAGGCAAGGAGATTGCCAAGGAAGTAACCAGACTGGGCATAACTCTGGACGAGTATCTTGGGGTTGATTCGGTATATGCAAATGATTATGTAAAAGAACAAGAGACAGAGCCATCAACAGAAGCAGAGACAGAGGAAGCAACCGAAGACGGCGATACAGCAGAATAAAGAAAGAAGCAGGAGCTGCTCACCGATATAATGGTGAAACAGTTCCTGCTTTTGTCATATGATAAGTGATAAGCTTTTATTCTTTTGATTCTTCTATGAATCTTCCGTCAGGTCTTTCGCCGCCAAATCCGCCTGGCGGTGTCATATTTTCCATATCTTTATGCATTTGATCGTCTTTTCCGTCAAATTTTTCAGGTTTTTCGCCTCCGCCGAATCTTCCCATTCCGCCCTGCATACCGCTGCCGGCGGTTTCAGCTCTACTCCATGTGCATTCTGAACCGTTTTCTATTTTACCGTCAACTGACCAGCCGTCTTCGCATAAAGCGCCGTCAAATGTTCCGCCTACGACCAGCTTGTATGAAGCCATAGTATCACCTGTATTATCAGCATATATTACATCAGATACGACTTTGTTTGTTTTAATGGTTATAATAAGATTGCCGCTTGAATCCAGAACAGATATCATATCACCGGCAGAAGCATTGACCGAGGTGGTTATCATACAGCCGGCAGGATATTCCATCATACCACGTGAAGAAAGACCGAGTATAGTTCCGCCGTTAATACTCATTGTTCCGTCACCATCAATTGAACCGTCGGCGCCGCTTACAGGACCTGATACTATCAAAAGTCCTCCGTTAAAGTTGACATCACCATTTGAATCAATTCCGTCAGATGATGAGTTTACATATATCGTACCGCCGTTTATATTCATAGTATGATCGCTGCCGACCGTGCCGCCTGTATTTAGTCCGTCGTCCGAAGCGTCAAGTATACGGATATTTCCGCCGTTTATATTCATAACTGACTTCGATTCAATACCTTCTGTGCATTTTTCTATTGTAACAAGAGTTTCGTCTCCTGATATAGTAAGCTCACCATGGGACGAGATGCCCTTTGCCATCGACGATAAAAGGTTAATTGATGCTCCGGATATATTCATATCGCCGCTTGAATGTACGCAGTGGTCAGTGGAGTTTATCTGGATAGTACCGCCTGTGACTGTCATGGCATTTCCGGATTTTATGCCCTTGCTGCTAAGTGATGATGTTTCTTCATTGGTATTGTTATCGGTGGTGCTTTCTGTTGTTATTGCTGCTGTCGTCATATTCTCGCCTGTGTCGTACATATCGCCTATATGATTATTAAAGCCGAATTCGTTTCTGCCGCCAAAATCACCGTGATCGTCGAAATGATCAAAGCCGCCATGACCGCCATGACCTCCGAACATTCCACCGAATTCATTTTCATTGGAAGAGCTTGTATCTATTTCTCCGTTTGTAGTGATGTTCAGTTTACCAGCAGTTATTTCAAGGGTATTTTCAGATTGAATGCCGTCGCCTCCTGCAATAATGTTTATCTCTCCTCCATCAATGGCGATCCAACCCTTTTCTATATTATCTGATTTAGTGGATTTAATTGCATCATTTCCTGATGTGATATTCAGCAAGCCTCCGCATATTGATACGGAGTCAGTACCCTTTACACCGTTATTGACAGCATTTATGTTTATTGTACCGCCGGTGATCTTCAGATCATCTTTTGAGACAATACCATCAGAGGCATTGCTGTTTACAGTTAAGATTCCGCTGCCGTTTATGGTAAGTTTATCTTTTGCATAGATTGCAGCTGCGGAATCATCTTCTGAAATGGAGTAGCTGCTGCCATCGGTAAGCATATTTTCTGAACCTTTTGCGAGAGTTATTATTGTTCTTTTTTCATTTGTACATACAATAGCTGAACCGTTTGAATTTTTAATAGATACGCCGTCAAGATAGAGTTTTACTTTTTCAGAGCCGATAATATTCAGCTGTCCGTCAGTAAGATCGCCTGACAAGTAATAGACTCCGCCTGCCGTGATAGTAATATTGCTGCCTGAGATAGCTACGTTGTCCTTATTGCCGCTGACTGATGCTGTATTTCCGTTGAATGTTATTTCGGCATCAAAGCTGTCATATTCAGCGGCTATATCATCATGGTCATAGACTGCTCTTGAACTTGATTCAAGAGTACTGATTGAAGTTGTTTCTGTTAATTTTGCCTGTGTGCTGTCCTCTGCGAGCTGCTGCTCTGAAGATGTCTGTGAGACTTGTGTGTTGGTATTGTCGTCTGGCTTTGGGGAACAGCCTGTTGTAAGAGATAAGGCTGCCATTAGCATTGCAGTAGCCCATGCGATACGTTGTACCTGATGTTTCATAATACATTTCCTTTCTATATACTCCCCGATTTTATTTGTACTTTATGCAACAGCGCAAAATATTTATGCAGCGATGCTCTTATCTTTTTCTGTAGATATATTTTCCCATATTTATATGATAAATTTGTGAAGTCGAAAAGATCGTTTACTGAAAAATATGAGAATGTATTCGCAAGGGTAAGATAAGATACAGCAGCAGTGGCGGAGTGATTTTATACTAAAATTTTCATTTTTTCAAAATGTTATGGAAATTCCTTGCATTTTTATTAAATGTATGGTATAATGCTAAGGAATGTGCTTTTTAAGCAGTTTAGTACGAACAGAAAGGAAAATGCTATGATTACAGTTTCAAATGTCAGCCTGCAATTCGGCAGCGATACGCTTTTCAAAAATGTTGACCTGCAGTTCAACCCCGGAAATTGCTACGGAATTATCGGAGCAAACGGTGCCGGTAAGTCAACTTTCCTCAAAATTCTCTGCGGTGAACTGAAACCCACTACAGGCGAGGTGGCTATCCCAAAAAACCTCCGCATGAGCGTCCTAAAACAAGATCACTTCGCTTATGATGCTTATACAGTTCTGGATACCGTCATTATGGGAAATCAGCGGCTGTATGATGTTATGCAGGAAAAAGACGCCCTCTACGCTAAGGAGGATTTTTCCGAGGAAGATGGTGTAAAAGCCTCTGAGCTTGAAGCAGAATTTGCTGAAATGGACGGCTGGGAAGCGGAGTCAAATGTTTCCAAGCTAATACAGGGTCTGGGACTTTCCGAGGATCTGCTTTACTGTCAGATGTCAGATCTTTCCGGTAATGAAAAGGTAAAGATACTTCTTGCTCAGGCACTCTTTGGAAATCCGGATATTATCCTTATGGATGAGCCTACTAACCATCTGGATATTGATGCGATCGCTTGGCTGGAAGATTTCCTGTCGGAATATTTCGGTACAGTTATCGTTGTATCTCATGACAGACATTTCCTCAATAATGTCTGCACTCATACGGTTGATATCGACTATACAAAGATAAAAATGTATGTGGGCAACTACGAATTCTGGTATGAATCAAGCCAGATGATGCAGAGGCTTATAAAGCAGCAGAATAAGAGGGTTGAAGAGAAGATAAAAGAACTGAAATCCTTCATTGAGAGATTCTCTGCCAATAAGTCAAAATCAAGACAGGCTACGTCAAGAAGAAAGCTTCTTGATAATCTTGCTGTTGAAGAAATGCCTGCATCAAGCAGACGTTATCCGTTTATAGGGTTTGATATGGAGCGTGAGCTTGGCAAGGATATATTGCAGGTAACAGACCTGTGCAAGACTGTTGACGGGGTAAAGCTTCTTGATAATGTGAGCTTTACTCTCAGCAGAACTGATAAGGTGGCTTTTGTAGGTGAAAGTGAGCAGGCTATAACAATGCTTTTCAAAATACTCATGGAAGAGGAAGAGCCTGATTCGGGAAGCATAAAGTGGGGCGTATCTACTTCTAAATCATATTTCCCGGTGGATAATTCCGCATTTTTCAATGATTGCGATCTTTCTATTCTTGACTGGATAAGACAGTATTCAGAGAATGATATAACTGATACATTCCTGCGTGGATTTTTGGGAAGAATGCTATTTTCAGGCGATGATGTATATAAGCCTGTAAAGGTTCTCTCCGGCGGCGAAAAGGTTCGCTGTATGTTCTCACGCATGATGCTTTTCCATTCAAATGTACTGCTTCTTGACAGACCAACAAACCATCTTGATCTGGAAAGCATTACAGCGGTAAATAATGGTCTTATGAGCTTTAAGGGCGTTGTGCTGCTGTCCTCACATGACCATGAGATATTGCAGACGGTGGCTAACCGTATTATTGAGATAACACCTGACGGCTGCCTTGACAGACAGGGAACGTATGAAGAATTTCTTCAGTGGAAGAAAGAACAGGGAAAATAAAATAATAAAAATAGTAAGGAGTATTTAACATGAACAGTAATGACATTATAATGCTTGTTACCATGGCGGTCTATCTGATCGGAATGGTCGTGATCGGTCTTATGTTTTCAAAGAAAAATAATAGCGTAGGTGACTTCTATCTGGGCGGCAGAAAGCTGGGACCTATCGTCACAGCCATGAGTGCAGAAGCATCTGACATGAGTAGTTGGTTGCTTATGGGTCTGCCGGGCGTTGCGCTTCTCTGCGGCACAGCAGAAGCAAGCTGGACTGCTATCGGTCTGGCTGTAGGTACATATGTAAACTGGCTTATCGTGGCAAAGCGTCTGCGTACATATACACAAAAGTGCGAAGCGATTACAGTTCCGGATTTTTTCCAGAACCGCTTCCGTGACAAGAGTCATTCTCTTATGGGAATAGCTGCTTTGATTATTCTGATATTCTTCATTCCGTATACAGCATCCGGTTTTGCTGCCTGCGGAAAGCTTTTCAATTCTCTCTTTGATATTGATTATCATGCTGCAATGATAATCAGTGCTATAGTAATTATTCTTTATACAAGTACAGGCGGATTCCTTGCAGCAAGTACAACAGACCTTATCCAGAGCATTGTTATGACTATCGCTCTTATCGTGATCGTACTTTTCGGAGTAAATGTTGCCGGCGGCTTTGATGCAGTTGTTGAAAATGCCAAGGAGCTTCCGGGTTATCTTTCACTTACACTATCTCACAATATTACAGAAAACACATCAAGTCCATATTCATTCCTGACTATCATATCTACGCTTGCATGGGGTCTTGGATACTTTGGTATGCCTCATATCCTGCTGCGTTTTATGGCTATCGAGGACAGCGGTAAGATAAAGACCTCTCGTCGTATTGCTTCTGTATGGGTAGTTATATCTATGGCGGTTGCAGTGTTTATTGGTCTTGTCGGCAATGCTCTTATGGCAAATGATACTGTTGATGCAATGTCAACAAGCGATCAGGCAGAGCGTATTGTAATCAAGATGGCTCAGCTTCTCAGTGAAAATGGATTTATTGCAGCAATATTTGCAGGTCTGGTATTGGCAGGTATTCTTGCGTGTACAATGTCTACAGCTGACTCTCAGCTCCTTGCAGCTTCCTCCAGTATGTCTGAGAATATCCTCAAGGGCGTATTCAAGATGAAGATATCTGACCGTGTTTCTATGATCGTTGCACGTGCAGTTCTGATCGTGATCGCTGCTTTGGCAGTTCTGTTTGCATGGGATCAGGAAAGCTCAGTATTTGCCATTGTATCATTTGCATGGGCTGGCTTTGGCGCAACTTTTGGTCCTGTTGTACTGGCGGCGCTTTTCTGGAAGCGTTCAAACAGATGGGGCGCACTTGCCGGAATGATATCAGGCGGTATAATGGTATTCGTATGGAAGTATCTCATAGCACCGAATTGTGCAGACTGGGGACTTGGCTTCCTGAATGTATATGAACTGCTGCCAGCATTTATAGTTGCAGTTATCGCAATTATTGTTGTATCTCTCGTTACAAAGAAGCCTGAGGCTGAAATTACTGAGGAATTCGATGAAGTAAATAGGCTTTGCAAGGCGTAAGTGCTTAAATAAAATACAAAATATAAGGGCTGATTTAGAAAAATACATCAGCTCTTGTACATAAAACGAATACGCATATAGAAGTAATGCCCGAAAGTAGTTTTTAGAGCTGCTTTCGGGCTTATTTTAATTATTGATTTATTCGCATAAATCAGAATTTATATATCTTATGCTTTGGCTGTTTTTTGATAAAGACAAGGAATATGGTCAGGAACTATAGAACTGAGATAAGTAATAAACCGTTCAAATTCCTGCTTATCAAATTTGATGTCAGAACACGCAATCTCAAATTCGGTTTCATCATAGAAGATATACCAACCTGTTTCAAAAAAACCATTTCTAAGATAAAATTCACGGCGACGAATACGCATAGCATTATTTTCGCATCTGTTGTCAGGAGCTTCAAATTCGTTTACAATTTGACTGTTAGGATAGAATTCCTTGAGCAGTTGCAGTGCTTTACTTCCTATTCCCTTGGAGCGTTTCTGGGAACAAACTGCAAAATATGCCATATACCGTATTCTTCCGAATTTTCGCACAGCAAAGAACCCTGCAAGTACATTATCGGCATATATGCCAATAATATCCAGATTACCGTCACGACCGGAAGCAAACAAATCGTCAATAGAGTTCCTTTCATTTACTGGAAAAGATTCCTCGTTTATCATTTCCAATTCAGATTTATCGGGAGAATTTTGTAAGATTATCCTTAACTGTATTTCACTACTATGATTTGATTTTGAAGATATATCTGTTCTTGACATTTTCAATAAAGGAACCCACTCATCTTCAATTATCTTATCTCCTGTAAGTTCAAATCCGTGTTTCTGATAAAATGCTATACCTCGATTATTGTATTCCAGTGCCCAAAGGAACTCAGCATTCATAACTTCAACAGCGAATCTTAATAATTCTGCACCAATCCCTTGACTTTGAAATTGAGGTTCAACATACAACTTTTCTACTTCAATTCCATTCAAACGAATGATACCTTTGATAATTCCGTCATCATATACAAAAGTATTTACTAAGGCTTGTGAACCCTCAGTATATTCAGAAGCCATATCTACAACATTTAGTTCACCGAAATAAAAGGAATCATTCAGAAAGAACGGATAAAAATTGACACGATAATTTGTAATGATAATTTCAGCAATGCGTGAGGCATCTTTTGCTGAAGCGGGTCTTATAAATTTCATTTCTACCTCCATAAATTCCGATTTGTCTTACCAAAAGTATACATCAAGAAGAGTTATATGTCAATAGAAACGCCATAGCATTTTTGATTTACAATACAAAATACTATGGCTAAAAATTTCTATATGAGTATTGCTCTTATAAGG
>CAMWPG010000078.1 GCA_947176075.1 uncultured Ruminococcus sp.
AAAGAAGCGTGGCATACATCGACCACAACACACTCCAGAGCGGCTTTGAAAATGCTGACGATCACAGATTTATCGGCAGCGTTGCAAAGAAACACGGTATCTATTTCTCACGTCCCGGTAATGGTATCTGCCATCAGGTACACCTTGAGCGTTTCGGCGTTCCGGGAAAGACTCTCATTGGCTCTGACAGCCATACTCCCACAGGCGGCGGTATCGGTATGATCGCAATGGGTGCCGGCGGACTTGACGTTGCTGTTGCTATGGGCGGCGGTACATATTACATCACCTGCCCGAAGGTCGTAAAGGTTGAGCTTACAGGCAAGCTTTCTCCATGGGTAGCTGCTAAGGATGTTATCCTTGAGGTTTTGAAAAGACTTTCCGTTAAGGGAGGCGTAGGCAAGGTTATTGAATACTGCGGCGAGGGTGTAAAGAGCCTTTCTGTTCCGGAAAGAGCTACTATCACAAACATGGGCGCAGAGCTTGGTGCGACTACATCTATCTTCCCTTCTGATGATGTTACAAAGCAGTTCCTTGAAGCTCAGGGCAGAGGCGATGTATGGACTCCTCTGTCTGCTGATCCGGACGCTGTTTATGATGAAATTGTTGAAATTGATCTTAGTAAGCTCGTTCCGCTGGCTGCCTGTCCGCATTCTCCTGACAATGTAAAATCTGTAGAAGAAATCGGCAAGCTTAAAGTTGACCAGGTTTGTATCGGTTCATGTACAAACTCATCTCTTCTTGATATGATGAAGGTTGCCCACATTCTCAAGGGCAAGACTGTAAATCCTGATGTTTCCCTTGCCATCGCTCCGGGTTCAAAGCAGGTTCTCAATATGATGGCTGATATGGGACTTCTGAGCATTATGATAGATGCCGGTGCAAGAATTCTTGAGAGTGCCTGCGGTCCTTGTATCGGTATGGGACAGGCTCCGAATTCCGGCGGTATTTCCCTGAGAACATTTAACAGAAACTTCCTTGGACGTTCTGGAACAAAGGATGGTCAGATCTATCTGGTATCTCCTGAGCTGGCTGCATATTCTGCTATCACAGGCTATCTCAGCGACCCGAGAGAGCTTGGCGAAATGCCTGAGTTCGTACTTCCTGAGAAATTTAAGGTAAATGATAACATGATCGTTCCTCCGGCTTCTGAAGAGGAAATGGACAGTGTAGAGATACTTCGTGGTCCAAACATCAAGCCTTTCCCGGAAACTTCTCCGCTTGAGGACACTATCAAAGCAGGATGCTCACTGAAGGTCGGCGACAATATCACTACTGACCACATTATGCCGGCAGGTGCTAAGATACTCCCGCTGCGTTCAAATATCCCTGCTATTTCTCAGCACTGCTTTACTGTATGTGACGAGAATTTCCCGTCAAGAGCTAAAGAAATGGGTAAAAGCATCATCGTTGGCGGCTCTAACTATGGTCAGGGTTCATCAAGAGAACACGCTGCTCTTGCACCGCTTTATCTTGGTGTTAAAGCTGTTCTCGTTAAGAGCTTCGCAAGAATCCACCGTGCTAACCTTGTAAATGCAGGTATTCTGCCACTTACATTTGTAAATGAAGAAGATTATGACAAGATCAAGGAAGGTGATACACTGGAGCTTCTTGATATCCGTGAAAAAATCTCAAACGGCGAAACTACTCTCACACTTACAAATAAGACAACAAATGTAGATATTCAGGTACTCTGCGAACTGACAGGCAGAGCTAAGGATATTATACTTGCCGGCGGTCTGCTTGATTACACAAGAGAGACACTGAAGTAATCAGAGGTGAAATATAATGGACTTTATTATGACAAGCATGCGCCGTACACGTATACATGTACGTTCATGGCATGATATTGTTTTATATGTACTGCTTATTGGTCTGTACATACTAACGGACTTTTTACTTAAAAAGGTCGCTCCGAATATGTCACCAAAAGTAAGAGGTATTATCTGTGTTATTGTTATTGTAATAGTGGGCGTAATAGGATATATAGCTATAACTCCGCTTACACAAAAATAATGAAAGCAATAATTAAACCTAAAAACAAAAATAAAAGACATAAGAAAAAGAAAAAAGGCATTTTTTCCATAAGTGATTTTATTGCGGGACTGACTGAGTTTGTGATAGAAGCTCTGTTTGAGCTTCTTAACTGACTCATGCTTTAAGGAATTATTGATTAAAAATAAAAATTTAAGCAGGACGAAGTATTATGACAGAAAATAAACTTTCACTGAATCGCAATCAACTAAAATATATAGTTATTGCAGCTATGCTGATCGACCATATAGCGTGGGCATTTGTTCCAATTGATTCGGCAGCCGGACAGATAATGCACTTTATCGGACGGCTTACAGGTCCTACAATGGCATATTTTGTGGCTGAGGGCTACTATTACACCAAAAATGTAAAAAAGTATGCACTTCGCCTCGGAATATTTGCACTGCTGTCATGGGTACCGTTTGTATACTTCGAATACGGACGTTTACCGATATATATGGTATCTGAAACAATAGGCACAGACTATCAAATAATAAATTCCTGGCATTTTACACCTCAGTTCGGAGTTCTGTATACACTTTTGCTGGGACTGCTTGCAATATGGCTTTGGGACAAAGGCAAATGCTCAAAAACTGTAAAGGTACTCGGAATAATAGGCTTGTGTATATTATCATGCTTCGGAGATTGGCCTGTATTGGACGTTTTATGGTGTTTGTTCTTATTCATATACCGTAATAATACTCGTTCAAAGTGGATCGCTTTTTTCTGGGTGGGTATATCCTACTGTATATTAAACTTATTTATATTTGAGAAAATATGGACAGGCTTATGGTCAGTTGGTGTTTTTATAGTTCCCCTTATGCTTCACTTTTGCTATAACGGAAAAAGCGGAAGTAAAAAAGCTTTTCATAAGTGGTTCTTTTACATTTTTTACCCTCTGCATTTGCTTGTGCTGGGGATTCTTAAATGGTATGTCTTTATGATCGGAATATGCTGCTAAAATCAGCATATCTTATATGAAAAATTCAAGGAGGAAAAAAATGGCTAAAATTCAGATGACAACGCCGCTCGTTGAAATGGACGGCGACGAGATGACAAGAGTTCTATGGCAGTGGATAAAAGATATTCTGCTGACACCTTATGTTGATCTTAAAACAGAATACTATGATCTGGGTCTCCCTTATCGTGAGGAAACTAAGGATCAGGTAACTGTAGACAGTGCAGAGGCTACTAAGAAATACGGCGTAGCTGTAAAGTGTGCAACTATCACCCCTAACGCTGCAAGAATGCCTGAATACAATCTCTCTCAGATGTGGAAAAGTCCTAATGGTACTATCCGTGCCATTCTGGATGGTACAGTATTCCGTACACCTATCCTTGTAAAGGGCATTGAACCATATATCCCTACATGGACAAAGCCTATCACTATCGCACGTCATGCTTATGGTGATGTTTACAAAAACACCGAAATGAAAGCACCGCAGGGCAGCAAGGCTGAACTGGTTATGACTGACGCTGAGGGCAATGAAACTCGTCAGCTTATATTCGACTTCAAGGACACGGACGGCATAATTCAGGGTCTTCACAACAAAAACAACTCTATTGCCGGCTTTGCAAGAGCTTGCTTCAACTACGGTCTTGACCTGAAGCAGGATGTATGGTTTGCAACAAAGGATACTATCTCAAAGCAGTACGACCACACATTCAAGGATATTTTTGCTGAAATATATGAAAATGAATACAAGGAAAAGTTTGAAGCTGCTGGAATCGAATATTTCTACACTCTTATTGACGACGCTGTTGCTCGTGTTATCCGTTCAAACGGCGGCTATATCTGGGCATGCAAAAATTATGACGGTGATGTAATGTCTGATATGGTTTCAACTGCTTACGGCAGCCTTGCCATGATGACTTCCGTTCTTGTTTCTCCGGACGGCATATATGAGTACGAAGCTGCTCACGGTACAGTTCAGCGTCACTATTATAAGTATCAAAAGGGCGAGGAGACTTCTACAAACTCTGTTGCTACTATATTTGCATGGAGCGGCGCTCTGCGTAAGCGTGGTGAACTTGATAACCTGCCTGAGCTTATGGCATTTGCTGACAAGCTGGAAAAGGCTACTATCAGCACCATCGAGGACGGCATTATGACAGGCGACCTCTATATGATCTCCAAGCTTGAAAACAAGAAAAAGGTAAATTCAAAGGAATTCTTAGAAGCTATCAACGAGAGACTTTCCGCAATGATGAACTAAATATCCGGTGCAGGCTTATGCAAAAAACTTCTATATCCGAATCGGTCATAAGACGGCTTCCAAGGTATTACCGATTCCTCTCAGCACTTGAATGCATCGGAACAGAACGTATCTCTTCAAAAGAGCTTGCAAAACAGCTTGGACTTACTGCATCACAGATACGTCAGGATCTGAACTGCTTCGGTGAATTCGGACAGCAAGGCTATGGTTATAATGTTTCCGCACTGCGAAAGCAGCTTAAAATAATAATCGGTCTGGAGGACAAGCGTTCTGCAATTATAGTAGGCGCCGGAAATTTGGGAAAGGTTATAGCGGCTAATATTGACTTTGCATCCTTTGGATTTTATCTCTCAGGTATCTTTGATATTGATCGTGAGATATGCGGAAAAAAGATCGCCGGCTTTACTGTGCGTCATATGGAAGAGCTGCCTCTTTTCTGCAAAAATGAAAAACCACTTGTGGCGGTACTTTGTATTCCAGAAGAGGCTGCTCAGGAAATTTCTGACAACCTTATTGGTCTCGGTATAAAGGGATTCTGGAATTTCAGCCACTGCTATCTGAATGCTGATCCTGACATTGCTCAGGTTGAAAATGTACATCTTGGCGATAGTCTTATGACGCTGTCATACAGAATGTCCAAGGAAAAATAAGAAAAAGCTATCATCCTGTTTCTGTCTATCCAGATGGAAACAGGATATTTTCAAGGAGGAAAAATATGCAGGATACATCAGCCATACTCGTATGTGCCGGAAACGCTTCCCGTATGCAGGGTCTTAATAAAATTCTGCTGACGCTTGGAAAAACAACGGTTGCAGGATGCACTATGCTGGCATTTCAGAAGTGTGACAGAATCGCCGAGATAATAATAGTCGCACGTCCATGCGATCATGAGGCTCTCAAAAAGACCGCAGATGAACAGGGAATAACAAAGCTTAAAACTATAACAGAGGGCGGCAGCACACGTCAGGAGAGCGTTATAAAGGGTCTAAAACAAGTTTCAGATGAAACAAAGCTTGTAGCTATACACGACGGTGCAAGACCTCTTGTTGATCCTGAGCATATTGAAAATGTAATAAAGGATGCACAGGTTTTCGGCGGTGCAACACTCGGTGTTCCGGTAAAGGATACTATAAAAGTAGTAAATGACAGCCTTATTACAGATACTCCCTACAGACCCAGCCTTTATATAACACAAACTCCACAGGTTTTCAAGAAAAGTATTTACTGCAAGGCTGTGCAGTTCGCTCTTGACCATAAGCTTGATTTTACAGATGACTGCCAGCTTGCAGAGGCTATCGGCTGCAAAGTATACATGACAAAAGGAGACTACACCAACATAAAAATAACTACGCCTGAGGATATTGAAATAGCCGAGCTGCTGCTAAAAAGAATAAATAAGGAGAATGAAAAATGAATCTGCCTTACAGAATAGGACACGGATATGATGTACATAGACTGACCGAAAACAGAAATCTGATACTTGGAGGCGTGTGCATTCCCTATGAAAAGGGACTGCTTGGTCATTCTGATGCAGATGTGCTGCTCCATGCCATAGCGGATTCGCTTCTCGGCGCTCTTGCTCTTGGCGATATAGGAAAGCATTTTCCGGATACAGACCCGAAATATAAAGATGCAGACAGCTTAAAGCTGCTCTCCCATGTCAAAGAGCTTATTGCAGAAAATGGATATATGACAGGAAACATTGATGCTACTATCCTTTGTCAAAAGCCTAAGCTTGCTCCATTCATACCTGCTATGCGCGAAAACATCGCAAAGGTTCTTGATACTGATATAAGCGCTGTAAGCGTTAAAGCGACCACCGAGGAAAAGCTTGGCTTCACAGGAGCGGGAGAAGGCATTGCAGCGCACTGTGTGGCTTTATTAGTAAAAAAATAAAGGAGAATGTATTATGAAAAAGAAAATTACTGCATTTCTCACAGCAGCGGCACTGACCGCCTGCATGACTGCACATTTCCCTGCATCTGCTTCGGATGTTACTTTATCCTTGGCTTCATATCTTCAAAATATGGTCAACATTACGGTCACGGATAAAAACGGCTCTCCTGTTGAGGATGCAAAGCTGAAGCTTATGGATTCTAATGGAATTTGCCGTGCTAAGTTTACAGGAAATACTGATTCCGGATATGCTATGAATAATTCAGAAATCAAGATCGTTCCATATGATGACGACAAAGACTTAATAAAAGCTGATATAGACATTTTAAAAAACAGTGTTCCGGCAGATCATGAAATCGTTCGCATAGATCGTGAACGATATGTATCAAGCGACTATCCTATTTACCTTGAAGACGGTGAAACAGAAGACTTTACTGTATATCATTGCGACAATAACACAGCCGCAGATTTTACACTTGCACCCGGAAATATAGCAATTTGCACAGACAGCGACTATTCATTCAAAAAAGCAGACGGCTATATTAAGTATAATGGCACGGAATACTACTTCAAGAACAGCCTTAACTCAAATAATAACATTATATGCTATCCGGTAAGTGAAATTACTGAAACCACGACATTTGGCGTAAAATCCACATCATCAGGACATCGCGGAAGTATTACTGGATTATATCCAAATGAAAATGAAACTGAGTATATCAAATGCCGCACTCATGTTTCTGAGTTTAGCGACAGATTTAATTCAGACGGTACATATACATTGCCCGGAGATGTAACCGGAAGCGGAAGCCCGATCACCTTTAATATAAAAGATGACAATTTCACCGCATCATCTGCCTTTATGGTAATGAGCGGATCAGTAATAAGTGCAGTTATTCCAGACAGTAATGGTTATGTTGAATTTTACGTAGAAAAATCCAGCCGTAAATACAGTTTTCACATTTGCATGGACTATTCATTCAGCGATGGATATTATAATCATGGTACAGGAAAAAGCGATTCCGGCACATTTTATTTTGCAGATATTACAACCGTTACAGCTGCTGCACCGGACTTTCCTGAAACAGGCACATCCCTTATGTATGTACCAGCCGGTTCATACACCATTGAAGCAGACTCTCTTCCAGAGCAGTACAGTCTTTCTGAGCCTGTAAGTATAACAGTTGAAAATTCAGAAAGCATTCAGAATGTCACTGTGGTTTTAAGCGATTATGAGCAGCCTCCGCAGCCGCCCAAACCGGAAATCGGTCTGCCGCTATATCCATTAGATAATATCGTAGATGTGGTCGTATGGGATTATGAGGGCAATCTTGTTCCAGACCTCGATATGAGAATAAAGGACAATATAGGAATTGTAAACGATAGATTGAACAGCGGCGGAACCTATTACAAGAGTTCCGTGTCATCACCTATTCAATGGTATGAGAACGGCAGTGAAAAGAAAGAAATGAAATTTCCTTTAGAAAGCTTTCAAAATGCTGCCGGAATTCCAGATGCCTTTGCTATGTACAGAAACGGATCTTATATTATGAATACATCCAATGCACAATATATCATAGGCTCAGGACAGACTGTAGAAGCAACACTTTTTTCAAAGGAAGATACATCGCCTACTGTAGCTACTCTTGATGCATATACTATGGGCATATATGTTAACCCTAAGTGGGAAGTAAATTCCACATTTACAGGGTATATACTCGTTGAAGGAAAACCTATTTACATAAATCCATCAGACGGAAGCGGACATTACGGCATTGTGAATAAATATAATATAGATAATTTTACCTCATCGGTGCTTTATGGTCTGTGTACACCGGGTACTGTTCCCACAAAAGGCTCTACCTTTACAAGGCCTTCAATTAACGATGAAAAAACAGAATACATATTGTATCGTGCAAAGCTCAGCGAATTATCAGATAAATTCTTAGACGACGGAACGATCAATAACAACGACTATATCATAGATCCCCGAAATAATACAAAAAACGCAAAAGCTCTGATACTCATTGTAAGCGGCAGCATGATAAGTGCAGTTATCCCTGATAAAGATGGTTATGTACAGTTTCTTGCCGAAAAGGAAACTCGCAGATATCGCCTTGACTGCTGGTTCGCACATAATACTATTAACGGTTCATCTTCAGGCAGCATCAATGCTTCCGGAATGGCTGCTGAAAAGTATACCAGCTTATTTACAACTCCGCAGCTGCCTGATATAGGAGCTGTACTCTCTAATGTTCCGGCAGGCGAATATACACTGACATTTGATAATCTTCCGGCAAAATATAAAGATCCCGGAAAGGTAAGTTCAAAGGTCGTAAATATAAACGGAATCCAGACTATAGAAATAACTCTGGAAAAAGGGTATAGGCTTGGAAATGTCAATGAAAACGATACAATAGATATAGGAGATGCAACTCTTGCTCTCAAGGAATATGCGTTTACTGCTTCCGGACTTAAATCTTGTCTTACTGATGCACAGAAGCTTGCTGCCGATGTAAATGAGGACGGCATTATAAATATTACTGATGCTACTATAATACTAAAATATT